>JBCBIN010000176.1:0-7362 GCA_038524555.1 Cyanobacteria bacterium J06623_7
ACTGGCATTTTAGTTCTCTGTTTATACTCTCCTCTACCTCTTTATTCTGTCCTAATCTTTGCTTCGATTGCTATAAGTACTGCTATTTATGGCTATCAGCTTTTAGAAAGCAAGAAAAAACCGCCGGATATAAGTAATCGGCGGCGGTAAATAATTTAATTATGTGTAATTGAGAGACTAGCTATGTTTTATGTTTTGATTCGCTAGCGGTTAGTCACGGCTGTTGATTGCAATCATGAACCGTAAAATAAACACGAAAAGGTTAATGTAGGTTAGATACATCGACAGTGCTGCCGGCAAATACTGCTCGTCTTCATAGGTGCGGGGCAAAACGTAAAAGTCTACTACTGCTACTCCTACAAATAAAGCCACGCCGATACCGGAAATTGCTACTTCTAACCAACTAGGGGTGTAGACGCCAAATAAGGAAAATAATAACTGTCCCACCAAGACAATTACTAGGGCGGTAACTCCCAGTCTGATGGTTTGGGTTAATGCTAGACCATCTTCTTCCGAAAGGTTAGAACCAATTTTGCTGCCCACAATAAAAGTTGCACCACAGCCCAACGCGGCAATTCCGACTCCCTGAATCCCAACATCGGCATTACTCAAAGCATAGTGAACTATACCGCTGAGGGTATAGCCTGTAAGTAGACCGTAGATAGCGAGTAAAGGTAGAGCCGTACTGTTATTTCCTCGTTGTGCCACTCCTTGAGCCACAAAAAACAGAACTAGCTGGGCGATGATAGCACCGATAAACGTCGGCATAAATAGCTCGGGACGAGAGGCAATGACTCCCAAGCCACCATAGGTTCCCACGGCGGTCAAAACCAAGCCACCACCAAGATAGGGTAAGGCATTTTTGATGACATTAGGACCGAGGATCGACTGTCCTTGAACCTCCTGCATCGCCTTTTTAAAATTACTGGTATTGCTCATAATTCTTGCTGAATTCTATATTGCTAGTTTAAACATGCTTATTTATCTAGATCGTAATTCAATTAATAATCTTAAGGTGATGGGAAATTACCGATCTACATTCAGCATTTATCATTGAGCATTAAACATTGAGCATCCAATAGAAGAGTCGAGCGGCAAAATTTGGCTCAAAATGCGATCGCACTAGCAAAAAAAAGACTACCCTACCAAAAAGTAAGACAGTCTTTAACTTCTGTGTTTTAATTTTTGTATTTAGCTTATAGCTCTAGTAATCAAAGTCACCAGCACCACCGCCAGCACCACCGGCGTCTTTTTCTGGCTTATCAACAACAATACATTCTGTGGTCAAAACCATTCCCGCAATGGAAGCGGCATTTTGCAACGCAGAGCGAGTTACCTTGGCAGGATCGACAATCCCAGCTTCAAACATATTGACAAACTCGTTTTTGGCCGCATTGTAGCCAGTACTAAAGTCTTTCTCTTTGACTCTTTCAGCAATTACTGCACCGTTTTGACCCGCATTTTCGGCGATTCTTTTGAGGGGAGCAGTTAGGGCACGAGCCACGATTGTTGCTCCAGTTAAAGCTTCGTCCTTAAGATTAGCATTAGCCCATTCTTCTAAGCCAGGAGCTAGGTGAGCTAGGGTTGTACCACCACCGGGGACAATACCTTCTTCTACTGCTGCTTTAGTGGCGTTGATCGCGTCTTCTAAACGCAACTTACGATCTTTCATTTCAGTTTCAGTAGCAGCACCGACTTTGATTACCGCTACACCACCGGAAAGTTTGGCTAAACGCTCCTGTAGTTTTTCTTGGTCGTAGGAAGAGTCGCTGGCTTCAATTTGACGGCGAATCTGTTCGCAACGGCTTTTTACTCCCGCTTCATTACCTTCGGCAACAATTGTGGTGCTGTCTTTAGTAATGTTGATTCGACGGGCAGTACCGAGCATTTCTACGGTAGCTGTTTCTAGCTTCAGACCAGCATCTTCTGAGATTACCTGTCCGCCAGTCAGTACGGCAATATCTTCCAGCATTTGTTTGCGGCGATCGCCAAATCCGGGCGCTTTAATGGCGGCTACGTTAAGTACGCCTCGCAGACGGTTGACTACCAGAGTCGCTAGAGCTTCTTTTTCAATATCTTCGGCAATAATTAAAAGCGGCTTGCCTTGACGAGCTACCTGTTCGAGTACGGGAACGAGATCCTGAACTAGGTTAATCTTCTTATCAGTAACCAGAATTAGAGGTTCTTCTAGGGCAGCCTCCATTCTTTCGGTATCGGTGACGAAATAAGGAGAGATATAGCCTTTGTCAAAGCGCATCCCTTCGGTAATTTCTAGTTCGGTAGTCATGGACTTGCCTTCTTCAAGGGAGATAACCCCTTCTTTACCGACTTTATCCATTGCCTGGGAAATCATGTCGCCAACTTCTTGGTCGTTACCCGCAGAGATAGTTCCGACTTGAGCGATCGCTTTAGAATCGCCAACAGGCTTGGCTTGATCCTGAATTTTACCGACCAAATGTTCGATCGCTTTATCAATACCGCGCTTAATCGCAATGGGGTTAGCACCAGCAGCAACGTTACGCAGACCTTCTTTAACAATGGCATGAGCCAATACTGTCGCTGTAGTAGTACCGTCTCCGGCTACGTCGTTAGTTTTGGAAGCTGCTTGACGAATCAAGGATACGCCAGTATTCTCAATATGATCTTCTAATTCAATTTCTTTGGCGATCGTTACCCCATCATTGACAATTTGGGGCGCGCCAAATTTTTTTTCGAGGACGACATTACGTCCTTTAGGGCCGAGGGTAACGGCTACCGCTTCAGCCAGTAAATCGATTCCTTTTTCTAATGCACGACGGGCTTCGTCGTTATAAATAATAGATTTAGCCATTTATGTTGATTTGTCTCGAATGAAAGGATGAACAGTGAATAGTAAAAATTGCCGATGGGGCGATCGTTATAGTTATCAGTAGCTACAGCTATTTAAGTCCGATACGCTCGATCTGGCTCTTAAATCTGAGGTGCTGACTGTATAACTCCATCAAAAGACAAATTAAGAGACTGCGGCCAAAATATCTTTTTCTGATAGCAAGACATAATCTTCACCACCCAATTTGATATCGGTTCCAGCATATTTGGAGTAAAGTACCTTATCGCCAACTTTGACTTCCAAAGGCGTGTGACCGCCACCATCTTTAGGTTTACCAGGCCCTACCCCCACAACTTCGCCCACCTGAGGCTTTTCTTTAGCCGCATCAGGGAGCAAGATTCCACCAGCAGTTTTTTCTTCACTGGCGCTAACTTTAATAAATACGCGATCGCCTAGTGGTTTTACGGTTGTAACGTTGATGCTAATAGCTGCCATGCAAAATTCTCCAGATAACTAAAGACTCAAAATATTTTGAGATGATTTTTTGATGAGTCGTTGCCGCTCAATTTTTAGATTAGCACTCTCCCCATCCGACTGCTAATTTAGCTAAACTACGTAACCTCTGGCAACAGTTAAATCAGTGTGGTTTCCCGTACAGACATCCGAGAATAGATGGAAGGGGGCAATTTAACTCGAATGAAACTCTAGAAAGCATCCACATAAATATTTATATAGTCGTTCTAGGACAGTTCCGATTAGAAAATGATATAGATCGGAAATTTGGGGAGAGAAGAAATATGAGCGCACAAAAAAACGCCCCTCTCTAGCAGCTTCTACCAGGGGCGATTATGGCGACCATCATTGAGGTCTGATTGTTTTTATTCCGAATCTAGCCAACTTGTATCTAAAGGCAGCAGTAAGTAAAGAGCTTAAACTGAAACTTCGCTCAACTCTCTGGTCATATATTCAAATGGCTCGTCAATAAAGCTAGTGTTATCGATCCCATTCTCCGCTGCCATTTCTTTAAGCATGTCTTTCATAATTTGGATTCCTACTACTGTGGGGCCAATGGGCACCCCTAGAGAGTTATAGGTTTCTCGCAGACCTTGAAGCACGCGCTCGTCTAGAACGTCCATGCTTCCTGCCACTAGAGCATAGCTAGCATAGCGTAGATAGTAATCCATATCCCGCAAGCAAGCAGAATAGCGACGGGTGGTATAGGCATTACCCCCAGGACTAATTAATTCTGGTACTTCTTCAAACAGTTTTAAACCGGCATCCTTAACAATTGTGGCGGCATTACCGCTGACCATAGTGGCTACGGCTACCCGAGCATTTCCAGAAGCAAAAAAGTTTTTAAGGCTATCCATGGCGTTACGATCTAAGTAACGACCCGCAATATCATAATTTCTAATTAAGTTGGTAACAGCGTCACGCATCTTCCCTAATTTCTCCCAACAACAATTTTTTTATATTTATCTAATTTTTGACTATTAATCGATAAGTCTTTTGTTTTAAGCTGTGTCAATAGCTACTGTTCTTAATAATCCCACAAGTCGTAGCCACGACAGCGATTTGCTTTAAATTTTTACATCTTCAGTGCTGTTTTCTGCCATCGCTGATAATTTTGGCATAAAGCTTAACTTTACTAAAGCCTTAAAATATCCTTTAACTTCTGGGCAAATACACTCCAAATCGAGTTTATAAACGTAAATTTATAAACGTAAAGTGCTCTTAAGTAATTTTAATTTACCAAATGAGAGAGAACGGAGACGAGATAAAATTTGTACTCTGTTTAGAAACTGCATAATTTCCGGCGGCAGTTCCCCTAAATCAGACGTTCGAAAAGTCTGACTAGCTGGCTCTCGCCACACATAATTCAAGCAGGTCTGAGCAGATGTCATATACAAGCAAAGAAAGCTTTACTTAACTCTCTCTACCAACAGCAAACCCATCGAGCAACTTCAGCTTATGAAGTTAATTGAAGCCACAGATTCTAATTTTCCTGAACGAAACTTACGCAGAATTTGCGCGCAAAAAACTGTTACTAAAGTTACAATTTCCAAAATTATGACCGAGTAACATCAATCTAACTAAAATACTGGCAACAAATAATATAACTGTTATGGGATACGAATCTCGCACTCAAGCAATTTACCAAATCACCGACCGCGAACCGATTCCTGTGGGTCCGACAGCTCGTCTCGAAGACCTGTGGGCGGTAGACGTATTTAGCCTCAGCAAAATGAAGCAATGTCTACCCAAGGCCGTGTTTAAATCGTTGAAAAAGACAATCGAAGCTGGCGAAGAGCTAGATATTTCGATCGCCGACACGGTAGCGTCAGCCATGAAGGACTGGGCAATTTCTAAAGGTGCCTCCTACTATGCCCACGTTTTTTATCCGATGACCAACGCCACGGCAGAAAAGCATGATGGTTTTATTTCGACTCAAAGCGACGGTAGTGCGATCGCTGAATTTGCTGGCAAACTGTTAGTGCAGGGGGAACCCGATGGTTCGTCTTTTCCCAACGGTGGTATTCGCTCGACTTTTGAGGCCAGAGGCTATACGGCCTGGGATGTAACTAGTCCGGCCTACCTGATGGAAACGGATAATGGAGTAACTCTCTGTATTCCTACAATTTTTGTTTCCTGGACGGGAGAAGCCCTAGACAAGAAAACACCTTTGCTACGCTCGATTGGCGCGATGAACAAGGCTGCCGGCCGAGTGCTCAAACTCTTAGGCTATAAAGATATTGCTCCTGTTAATTCTAGCTGTGGTGCCGAACAAGAATACTTTTTGGTCGATGCTCACTTTGCTAACAGTCGCCCCGATCTACTATTAGCAGGCAGAACCTTATTTGGGAAACCCCCAGCCAAGGGTCAGCAGTTTGACGACCATTACTTTGGCGCTATTCCCGAGCGAGTCCAGGTCTTCATGCAGGATGTGGAAAAGAAAATGTACCGTCTGGGCATTCCGGCTAAAACCAGACACAATGAGGTTGCCCCCGGTCAGTTTGAAATTGCGCCGATCTTTGAAGCTGCCAACGTTGCCTCAGACCACCAGCAGTTAATCATGACTTTGCTACGTCAAACGGCGAAAAAGCATGGATTTATTTGTTTGCTACACGAGAAACCCTTTGCGGGAATCAACGGTTCTGGCAAGCACGTTAACTGGTCTGTGGGAAATGCAACTCAGGGCAATTTGCTCGATCCGGGCGATTCTCCCCACGAGAATTTACAGTTTTTGGTGTTCTGTGCGGCGGTGATTCGCGGCGTACATAAGTATGGGCCTTTGATGCGGGCGGTAATTGCCAATGCCAGTAATGACCATCGTTTGGGTGCTAATGAAGCTCCACCAGCGATTATGTCAGTTTATCTCGGTTCGCAGCTAGAAGAGCTATTTAATAAGATCGCTTCGGGAGAACTAGACGATAGCTACAGCCATAGCGGTCAAATGGACTTCAATGTAAATACTCTTCCACCCCTGGCTAAAGATGCAGGCGATCGCAATCGAACTTCTCCCTTTGCCTTTACCGGTAACCGTTTCGAGTTTCGGGCCGTCGGTTCGAGTCAGTCGGTGTCTGGACCCTTAATCGCTCTAAATACGATGCTAGCAGACTCTTTAACTGCCGTAGGCGATCTGCTAGAAGCTGAGTTAGGAAAAGGAACTAAGCTTAATGAAGCGGTCGTGGCTGCGATTAAAGAGGTCATGTCCAAACACGGTGCCGTAATCTTTGGTGGCGATGGTTATTCTGCTGAATGGCACAAAATGGCTGTAGAAGAAAGAGGGCTAGCTAATTTGCCTACTACTGCTGATGCTTTGCCGGTTCTCAAAGAGAAATATATCGAAGAATTATTCGAGCGGACTGGTGTATTATCTCCGGTCGAGTTGGAAAGTCGGTTTGAAGTTTATGCCGAGCAGTATATTCTCTCTATTGAGGTAGAAGCGAAGCTGGTAATTGATATTGCGAAAACTGCGATCTATCCCACCGCAATGCGCCATCTAGCAGATATTGCTACTACCGTTGCTGGCTTAGAAGAGATGGGAATTAATCTTAACCAGGACAATATTAAAACTGTTGCCGAGTTGACTAATTCTCTAACTGACAAAATTAGTAAACTCCAGTCGGCGATCGCCAAGGAAGACTTTGGCACTGTGGAAGAACACATGCAGTATTCGGCTGGTACTCTACGTTCCTTGATGGATGATGTTCGGGCTGATGTTGATGCTCTCGAAGCTGAAGTTGCAGACGACCTCTGGCCTCTACCAACCTATCAAGAAATGCTGTTTATTAAATAATCTAAACTTAGAGTATTTAAACTTTAAATTGAGCTTATATTAAGCTTGAATTTATACTAAGGTCGCTAACTTGGCGGCCTTTTTTTTTGACTTAAATGGTGGCTAGATTGAAGTACCTTGTTGGGGCAAAAATAAAATAGATTAAATAGAACTAAAGATTGGCAGATTCTTCTACCTTCAGAGATGCCGATAGAGATAAATTTTCGTTAGTGGTCAAATTACAAAAGCCTAAAATCCAATATAAATAGCAACC
>JBCBIN010000177.1:0-7304 GCA_038524555.1 Cyanobacteria bacterium J06623_7
TGTAAGTATTCCAGTTTTTTATTTGGCGTTTGTTTAAGTAGAATTATTCATACTTTAACCCTTACTGTTTATTAACAGTTCTGCCTCCCGGTAACTCCGAACCGAGAATAGTCCTAATTTTAATTGGCGCTTCTTGTTCGTGGGGTTCCCAACCTACTTCATAACCTGCATCCCAAGCAATTTTTCTGGCAGCACGGAATGCTTCAAAGCTATCTGGTCTCACGATAAATACTAAATAGTCCTCACCCGGACTGTAGCTCGACAAAACCTGTTTATAGGCCGAATCGACCGCAGCCATTTGAGTCGTGGTTTCGCCAATATCCTCGGACTGGGGTTCAAAGACTAAAGATACCCCTCTATCTACAGCTTTGACTAAATAACTATCGGTGTTGGCTCGAAAGTTGCTCTGACGACCCAGGACGCTGAGTAAGCAAGATTGATAATTAGCATCGCTGCTACCGCGATTACAGTTAGGCAGATTAGCCGTAAGCTCTAGCTCTTTTTCTCTCACATCACGCAGGTTGAGATGGCTGACTTTGTTACCCTGAATCTCAAACCAGAGGGATTCTTTGTCGGTGGGGGAAGCTAGGGGAGTTTGAATCTTAACGCTCGTTTTGGGACTACTGCCAGTGGCAATTAGGGTGGCAAACAAGCTGATAAACATCAATACCCCAACGGTATTGGTCAGAATATCTAAAAAAGAATCTAAGTTCTGGCTCGTCTGGTTGTTTCTGGGTCTGGCTCTACTTCTCATACTCGATCTTAAAATCTTGAATAATTTAGCTGGGGAAATTTAGACTTTAAACTTGGTTTTAACTTTCAATTTTGAGATCTAAACCATACTCTAGAGGTTCATAGCCAATATCAATCCCCTCTCCCTGGACAAGACTACGGGCTTTCTCGAACATCTCCAGACCGTCGGGACGCAGAATTAGAATCAAATATTGTTTGTCTTTATTGGCTTTAAGATTGGCGATCGTCTTTCTCAGCGGCGACTCTTCATCATATAGATCGGCTCTGGGGGCAAACTCCTTACTCGGATGCATGATAAAGCCATCTTCCCGAGCTTCTAGGTAAAGAGGGGTTTTATTCTGGTTCGACCCCTGACTATCGGCATCAGCTTTGACTACAATTACTGCTTCCTGGGGTTCCAGTGCCTGAGTTGTCAGCACAATAATCAGTAGGATAAGTGTCCCAATCGTACAGGCGAGAACGGATAGAAAGGGAAACAGTTCGACCTCTGTTTGCTGTTTGCGGCGAATACTACGTCTGGACATGGTGAGGGGGTGCTAAATAAAAGATTGGCTGTTTACTGTCCATTATGACTATCTTGCTCTACCAAAGTGATTCGGCGGGGTTGATTGAGCTGTTTGAGGATGGGCTGAAGTTGGCTGAGGTTATCTTTAACCCCCGAGAGAACATGCTCTAGCTGGGCCGTTTTTTCCAGGGAGGCAAAGCTACGTTCTAACCCCTGCTGAATCAGGCTAAAGTCAGACATTTTTTGAGTGGCGCTTTCGAGGGAACCGACTCGATGTTCTAAGATTTGGGCGGCTTTTTCTAGCTGCTCGCTAATCCCCTGGGTTTGGGCATTGAGGTCTTCCGCTGCTGCCATATTTTTGCTCCGGATTTCTTCAACAATCGACCGAATTTGCTGCACTAATTCTTGATTGACCTGCTGCTGTTGAGAGAAGTAAGTCAGAAATTCTTGGCGATCGCTATTGGCTTTTTCGCGCATATCGCCCACCTGATTCACAATCTGGGAGCTAATACCGTAGACTTTACTCACTTCACTGAGGAACCCCTTAGACAGTTTTTCTGAGGCGGCCTCGGCATATTTATGAGCAGGGTCGATTAAGGCTTCGGGATTGGGGAAATGTTCCTTAATGGCAACTGCAACAGCACGATCAATTTCCACAGCATCTAACTGTCCGGTTTTCTTGGTGAGGCGGGGTAATAACTTATCGTTAATAAAGACATCAATCCCCAACAGTAAGCTGGATTCATAACGTTCGACTAACACCAGAGGAATCATCACTAAAACACTGAGAAATAATGCTAGCAGGGTCGTATCAAACGCCAAACCCAAGCTGCTGGTTACCGCACCAATCCCCTCTTTAATCTGCTCGACATCACCAGAATTTTCGAGAAAGCCAGAAAAACCACTAACCGCACCGCTAATCCCGATTACCGTGCCGATAAAGCCCAGTAGAGGAATTGCCCACACGAGAATCCGAGGGAAGGAATAGGAAGATTCTGATGCCGTGAGATAGAAAGAGGAATCATCGATCGCAAACTCATTGGCGGCAGCGCGATCGCCACTTTTGATGTAGGCTCTGATTACCCGTCCACAACGAATGGCGACTAAGTTACCATCTTTCATTAACCTTTCTTGGAAGTAGTCTACTTCATGAGAATCGGGGCGATCTAAAGGAATATGGTCGGCAATCCAAATTTTCTTTAAAGCTTGATGCTCTTTGCTTAACAACACAAATTTTAGTGCGGCTGTGGCAATCACCACCGCAGCAAGGGCAATTACAATAAACTGAACAAAACCCCGCTCGAACAGCAAAATCCCCACGTAAGAATTTCTGAGAGGCGGTACGGCTCCAACCACTACATAAGTAACCAAAAAGATAGCAGCGGCTACTAATAGAAGTAAAAGAGGATTTATCTCTAATTCCTGGCGTTGAGAATGAGAAATACGTGATTTTTTGGGTCTGAGGTTAAACTTGCTCATATTATTTGCTGATGGTTGATGGCGGCTTTGGCAAAAGAGACTAATGTTTTGTTCGTGATAGCTTAGATGCTAGTGCATGGTCAACTCCGTCCTAATCTACTCAGTACACAGTTGACTAACTGGCGAAGATAACATCGATAGCTGAAGGAAAAATTTAAAATTATTTAGAATATATTTTCTAGGTTAAACAATTTGATTTTAAATTTGCTTTTATTAGATACTTTGGCTTTATGTTTACTAACAAATTCAAGTAAAAAAGCTGAATATAATTGCTAATTTTACTCGCTCTTACTAGTTAAGCGAAATAGCAAAACTAGGTGATTTGCCAAAAAAATATCTGGTTTTCATCAAAATTTTATAGAGCAGAGGTAAAGATATTGACCGTTAACTGTTGACTGAATAAGTTCTCATTACCTTGCCGGTAATTTCCCGACCATACCAGGGTGTATTCGCCGCCGGAGATTCAAGACTATAGCGATCGCAAGTCCATTTATGTTCTGGATCGTACAAAACTAAATCTGCGGGCTGTTCGGGAGCGATCGCTTGTGTTTTCTGGTGCCAACATTGACGGGGACGAGTACTCAAAGCCTGCCATAGTTCTAGTGCTGTCCATTCTCCCGTAGCGACAAATCTTTGCCACAGTAGCGGTAAAGCCAACTCTAAGCCAATCACCCCTGGAGGTGCCAGGGCAAAAGCAACGGTTTTTTCTTCATAGGTATATGCTTGATGGTCAATTGCGATCGCATCGATAATTCCCCGACGGACTCCTTCAATCAAAGCCTGACAGTCTGTAGCGTTCCCCAGAGGTGGTTCAAGGCGTAAATTAGGACTATAGCTTTCCGTTGCCTGATTCGACCATAAGAGATGCATCCAGGTGGTGCTAGCGGTTAGATTAAGTCCCCGCTCCTTAGCATCGGCAATTAGCTCAACGCCCCTTTTCGTCGAGACTCGCATCAAATGAATCGGCTGAGGTATTTCTCGGACAATTTCTAAGATTGCGGCGATCGCGGCTGCTTCGGTAAAACCAGGGGTCCCCGCCATACCGTAGCGGAGCGAGACTTCTCCTTCTCTAACTACACCGCGATTTAACGCTTGAGGCTGGAGGGCGATCGCAATCGGCTTTTGCCAGGGTTGAGCATATTCTAAAATCTGTTTGAGAAGCGGCAAATTACCGAGATGATAGTTACCCACCATACCTACTGTTTCTGCCTGTAGTTCGCCAATACCGTTCATCATGCCGCTGGTTTCATTCCAGGCTGCCCCCCAAAAATTGAGCTGAGGCAGGTCAAACTGCTGTTCCTCAGTCGCGGGCAAACAGTTGCTCTTTTGTTTCAGAGCCTGAATAACTTCTAGACTATCGAGGGCGGGAACTGTATCGGGCAGAATCCCCACCTGAGTAAAGCCTCCCCCTGCTGCCGCTCTGGCTAAATCTGCTAGGGTTTCTCTCGCTTCATGACCTGGTTCACCACTATGACTATAAAGGTCCACCAAACCACTACCTAAAATCAAACCCGACGCGGGAATAACTACTGCTTCAGCCGGATAATCCGTCAGGCGAGCGTCAACCCGAGCAATTGTCCCATCGACAATCAACACATCTGCCCGTCTATCTGTGGTTAGAACGGGGTCGATAATTCTTACCTGTTGCAGCAGTTCCATTCTTTTTCTTGGTACTTAAATTAAATCTGTTGACATTGTGTACAGCAAATCACCATAATAATAGTTTGTGTAAACTTTAGCTTCCAAATAAACTCTTGGCTAATGTTATCGTGATCGGAGCCCAGTGGGGTGACGAAGGAAAAGGAAAAATAACCGATCTGCTTAGTCGCTCGGCCGACGTTGTGGTGCGTTCCCAAGGTGGAGTCAACGCAGGACATACAGTTGTTGTAGCCGAACAAACTTTTAAACTGCACCTAATTCCTTCAGGAATTTTGTACTCTAATACAGAATGTATTATTGGCTCAGGGACAGTGATCGATCCTCAGGTATTAATTGAGGAAATCGAGCAGCTTAAGACTTTGGGCGTAACGGTAGATAACTTGCATATATCTCAGACAGCCCATATCACTATGCCTTATCATCGCAAGATCGATATGGCATCAGAAGAGAGTCGAGGCGAATATAAAATTGGCACTACTGGTAGAGGAATAGGGCCAACCTATGCCGACAAATCAGAGCGCACGGGCATTCGAGTTTTAGATTTAATGAATTCCGATCATCTGCGAAAGCAGTTGGGCTGGACGATTAACTATAAAAACGTAATTTTAGAAAAACTATATAATTTACCGCCTTTAGATTCAGAGAAAGTAATTGCAGAGTATCTAAAATACGCAGAGTATCTCAAGCCCTTTGTCGTTGATAGCTCGCTCAAAATTTATGAAGCTGTAAAAGAGAAAAAGAACATTCTGTTTGAAGGGGCACAGGGAACCTTACTCGATTTAGACCACGGTACTTACCCTTACGTCACTTCTTCCAATCCGATTGCCGGGGGTGCCTGTGTTGGTGCGGGGGTCGGGCCAACAACAATTGATCGCGTAATTGGCGTGGCGAAAGCCTACACTACCCGAGTAGGAGAAGGGCCTTTTCCTACTGAGTTAAACGATGAGGTGGGTCAGCTGTTGGGCGATATTGGAGCGGAATTTGGCACGACTACCGGTCGCCGTCGCCGCTGTGGCTGGTTTGATGCGGTGATTGGTCGCTATGCAGTAAGAATCAACGGTTTAGACTGTCTAGCCATAACCAAGCTAGATGTGTTAGACAAGCTAGAGGAAATTGAGGTCTGCGTAGCATACGATATCGACGGCGAGATTTGCAATCATTTTCCTACTAACGCCAGTCAGTTTGCTAACTGCAAACCCGTTTATAAAACCCTTCCGGGCTGGCAATCAGACACGACGAGCTGTCGTTCTTTGAGTGACTTGCCCAAGAATGCTCTGACCTATCTCAAGTATCTAGCTGAGTTAATGAAGGTGCCTATTGCGATCGTCTCAGTTGGACCGGGACGCGACCAAACAATTATTGTCGAAGATCCCATTCATGGGCCGAAACGAGCTTTACTCGATGCCGATGGCGTACCGGTTGAGTAGAGAGTATTGACGCTAAAAAGAGCTACTCAAGCAGTCAAAATTTTTAACCAGATTAGTTATCATCAATTCAAGCAAAAAACATGAACATTACAGTCGAATGTCAATCCCGTCCTGAAGGGAGTAAACCAAGAGCTTTACGTCGTGAGGGATTAATCCCTGCTGCCCTTTACGGTCATGATGGCGATAAGTCTATTTCCCTGACTATTCCTGCCAAGCAAGCGCAAATGCTACTACGAGAAGCGGCGATTAACAATACTCTCATCGATTTAAAAGTCGCCGATATTTCCTGGACGGGGAAAGCTCTCATCCGCGAAGTACAGGCTCACCCCTGGAAAAGAACCTTGCATCACCTGAGCTTCTTTACTGTTTCTGCCAAGCAAAAGGTGGAAATTGTTGTACCCATTGTCTTAACTGGAAAAGCAGCGGGTACCAAAGAAGGCGGAATTGTCGATCAGATTATGACCGAGCTAAAAATTAGCTGTGCTGCTGATAGCATTCCCGAATCCATTGAAATTGACGTAACTAATTTCGAGATTGGGGCAATTTTGCACGTCGGAGAAATTATTCTCCCCGAAGGTACTGAAGTATTGGACGATGCCGAGCGTACTGCAATCTCGGTTGTTCTACCGGCAAAACCAGTAGAAAGTGCAGATGGCGAGGCTACAGAAGTAATCGAACAGTCTGCCGAGACTGTCACAGGTGGAGAATAGTAGAAAAGCGCTTTATTTCCCTGCGCTGTTACTATTTTCTGAGCAAGAAAACTGAATTATCTGTTATTGCCAAAGATTTTATCGATCTTTGGCTTTGTCATATTCGGGGATATTAGAAAGTACTAAAGCTCACAAAATACGAATTAATCTGGCGCTTTTAACTGTCAACTACGAACGAGCCGATTGATGAAGTATTAAGCGGTTTCCGTCCGGATCGTAGGCATAAATTTCTCGACCGTGAGACGCGGCAATAATCTCCCCAGGGGGCGGACAGCCCAAATTCTCGACTCTAGCGATCGCTTGTTCTAAATTTTCTACCTCTAAACACAGACTCATGCTGCTGGCAGCATTGACAAACTCGTTCATTCTTTCTGCTTTAGGTTGAAAGATTGCCAGACGTAGATTACCTAGCTCTAATTCGGCATAAATAGGTGGACGCAGGATTTTGGGCTGGCGATCGAGCAGTTGAGCATAAAACTTGGCTAACAGCAATACCTTATTAGTGGCAATAGTGACAAAAACTTCCGAACAATTGGCTTTCATTAAGTGAAAAATCTCGAAATTTATTTAAACTGAATTAGTCGCAGATTTGCTAGATTGCCAGGCAAAATACCTAGCCTAATCGAGCAATAAGTAGGAGCCGAAATTAAAATACGTTCGGGACGAAATTCAGCCACGATTTAGCCCAAGAATCAGATTTAGGGCTTGGTTTATTTTAGCAAATATGACCCTAGTACTAAGCAAAAACCTAGAAGGTGATGACTTTACCCG
>JBCBIN010000178.1:0-7301 GCA_038524555.1 Cyanobacteria bacterium J06623_7
TCTTTATTATACTGTTTTGGTCTACGTATATTTACCAGCAAAAATTAAACTTAAGCTCTAATATTTAGTAAGATAAGTATTTTTGTTTAGTTGATTACACTTGACTATTCTATTGACAAATCATCTATAGATAGATTGTTATAATATGTAGGGCAACCAACCTAGCAATTCTGGAAAATTGCGTCAGCCACGTTTAGTTGTAGTAAACAAATGCAGAATTCACCAGATAGTAATGAACTTCTAATCTCAGATACTCAACGTCCTTTGGGAGAAGTACTAATTGAGGCTGGATTAATTACGGCTAGTCAAATAGAGTTTGCCCTGCAGTTACAGTTCAATAGTGACTTGAGAATTGGTGAAATATTAGCTTATCACAATTGGATCGATCAAAAGACAGCAGATTTTTTTGCGGAAAGATGGAATAAGCTACTCAAGCAAGATCAAAAAAAGCCCCTTGTTTACTATTTTAGAAGTGCTGCTTTGTTGAGCGAACAACAGATCGCTGTTTTAATTCGCGAACAGAAACAACAGACAAAGCCAAAAAGATTTCATCGACTAGCAGTGGAGAAAGGGTATCTCAAACAAATTACGGTAGACTTTTTCTTAGCCAATATCTATAACATCTACAATACCAACGTTTTTTCTTTCGCTAAACCCTACGAAATTTTAAGTCGTTACAATCGAGGGGAAAAGAATTTTAGACGCACAGAACTAAGCAAAGCACCCTTGATGGGCGTTAGTCTCAAAGGAATCCAGTTAGATGGTTCCAATCTACGCCAGGCTAACCTCAGTAGTTCTAATTTGAGTGAATCTAGCTTAATTCAAACGGACTTAGCATTAGTAGACTTAGTCAAGGCAATTTTGACTGGGGTCAACTTTGAGCGGGCGAATTTATATCAGGCAAATCTACGGGAAGCTCACTTGAAAGAGGCTAACTTTACTAAGGCCAATTTACAGGGAGCAGATCTACGGGAAGCTCATTTATTCAATGCCGTATTCTCTGGGGCCGATTTGCGGGAAGCGAAGCTAACAGAAGAATATCCCTACGAAGTCTTTTATGATGCTCAAACTGCCTTCGACCCTGAATTTGAGCCAAAAAAAGCCGGTTGGAAACAGATTGATTAGATTGATTAGTTTGCATTGTGGAGTGTCTCGGCAATAATTGGCAAATTTCACCTGCAAAATAAAGTTATTAATCTGTATCGTATAGAAAACTGAAGTTTGGCAGACAGATTCATACTGGCAATTAATTTAAGCCGGAAGCAGGAATGTTTGATATCAAGGCATCTGCGTGTACATTAATTTTTCTGTTCGATAATCTGTTTAATAAACTTAAACAACCAACACAAAACTATAGCTGGTAAACCCTACAAGATATCAGGTTGAACAATTCAGATAGTGTTAGGATCGAAGAATACGAGAAAAAGAAGCGAAAAAATAAGGAAAAAACTCAATGCAGGAATTTGACAAGTCGATATCTTTTGATGGTCGCGATATTCGGCTTAAAGTAGGCTTGCTCGCACCACAGGCAGGCGGTTCGGTATTGATTGAATCTGGCGATACAGCAGTTTTGGTAGCAGCTACCAGGGCAAAAGGGAGAGAGGGGATAGATTTCTTGCCTCTGACAGTAGATTATGAGGAAAAGCAATACGCAGCAGGACGTATTCCGGGAGGATTTTTTCGGCGAGAAGGTAGACCGGGAGAGAAAGCTATTTTAACCAGCCGTCTGATTGATCGTCCGATTAGACCTTTGTTTCCTCAATGGCTGCGAGACGATATTCAGATTGTAGCGACTACCCTGTCTTTGGATGAAGATGTTCCTCCCGATGTGTTAGCGGTGACGGGAGCATCTATTGCCGTTCTGTTGGCAGAGATTCCCTTTAAAGGGCCAATGGCAGCAGTAAGAGTTGGTTTAGTCGGAGATGATTTCATTCTCAATCCGACTTATAAAGAGATTGAAAAAGGCGATTTGGATATCGTTGTCGCGGGAACACCCGACGGTATCGTGATGGTGGAGGCGGGAGCTAATCAGCTACCAGAACAAGATGTAATTGAAGCGATCGATTTTGCTTACGAAGCAATCCAAGAGCTAATTCAGTCACAACGAGACTTGATTAAAGAGCTAGGCATTGAGATTGCTACAGCGGAACCCCCCGAAGAAGATAAGAGCTTGATTGAGTTTATCAGCGATCGCACTACCGCAGATATCAAACAGATTTTGGCCCAGTATGACTTGGATAAAAAGGGAAGAGATGAAGCTTTAGACGAAATTAAGCAGAGTAAGATTGTCGATGAGATTGCCAATTTATCGGAATCTGACCCCATTGCTGTAGCAACTACCGAAGACCCCAAAGCAGTTGGTAAAGCCTTTAAAAAGCTCACGAAAAAGCTGATGCGGAGCCAAATTATTGAAGACGGAGTGCGAGTTGATGGCAGAAAGCTAGACCAGGTACGACCAATTTCTTCTCGGGTAGGTATCTTGCCCAATCGCGTTCACGGTAGCGGCTTATTTCGCCGGGGTTTGACCCAGGTACTCTCTATTGCCACTTTGGGTACCTCGGGAGATGCTCAAGATACCAGGGATGACCTCACCATACAGGACGAAAAACGCTACCTACACCACTACAATTTTCCTGCCTATTCCGTGGGGGAAACACGGCCGATGCGATCGCCCGGACGTAGAGAAATTGGTCATGGAGCATTAGCCGAACGGGCTCTAATCCCCGTATTACCCGGCGCTGAAGATTTTCCCTATGTATTGCGCGTTGTTTCGGAAGTATTGTCTTCCAATGGCTCTACCTCCATGGGTTCTGTCTGTGGCTCGACCCTTTCCCTGATGGATGCGGGGGTGCCCCTCCTCAAACCAGTCAGCGGAGCGGCAATGGGCTTAATTAAAGAAGGAGATGAGGTAAGAATTCTCACTGACATTCAGGGAATTGAAGACTTCCTCGGAGATATGGACTTTAAGGTCGCCGGCACAGATGCCGGAATTACCGCGCTCCAAATGGACATGAAAATTACGGGCTTGTCTGTAGAGGTGATTGCCAAGGCCATCAAACAGGCACTACCGGCGCGGATGCACATTCTGTCAGAAATGCTCAAGGCGATTGAGGAACCTAGAAAAGAGCTTTCTCCTTACGCCCCCAGATTGCTGACGATGAAGATCGATCCAGATTTAATCGGTATGGTAATTGGCCCTTCCGGTAAGACAATTAAAGCAATCACTGAACAAACTGGAGCAAAAATTGATATTGAGGACGATGGCAAAGTCATTATTGCTGCCGTAGAAGCCGAAAAAGCCGATATGGCTCGGAAAATGGTCTTTAATATTACCCGTAAACTCAACGAAGGGGATGTCTATCTCGGTAAGGTGACCAGAATTATTGATATTGGTGCTTTTGTGGAAATCCTCCCGGGGAAAGAGGGCATGATTCATATATCTCAGCTAGCAGAAGGTAGAGTCGGTAAAGTTGACGATGAAGTGGCAGTAGGAGACGAGATTGTGGTTAAGATTCGTGGTTTCGACCAAAAAAATCGTCTCAATTTAACTCGCTTAGGAATTCATCCCGATGAAGCTGCTGAAGCCAGAGCCGCAGCGATGTAGTTACCCAGAAAATCTCACATCTAGCGATCGAAATTCTTACTTGGGGCAAGATCGCTCTTGCCCTTACTTGTTGAGCCCTGACTTATTTATTATTTAAGGTAATTAAATCTATCTAGCTAAGGGGAATAGCTTTAACTTTCTTAGTTGATAAAACGCGAATTTTTACCTCCAGTTCGTTTTGCATCGATTCAGTATTTCCCCCCAGAGCTGTTTGTGACTTGGCCATGACATCGACAGCGCCAGCCTTCATGACTTCATAAATATTGTCAACATCAGACTTTTGTACGGCGTTACTTAAGACCAAAATAGGTGTGGGTGAGTTAGCCATTACCTGCTTGGTAAATTCTAAGCCATCCATTTCTGGCATTTGTAGATCGGTGCAGATTACATCGGGAGATAGCTGGGCAACTAACTCTAACCCTTCCTTTCCATTAGCTGCTTTGCCGATTACCTCAATATGACGAGACGCACTGAGCATTTTTTCATAAATATTGATCGCAACAGCAGAATCTTCGACTAGTAGTACTCTAATTTTAGCCATAATATTTTTTAGTTTGTTTAGTGGTGTTGGGCTTTGCTAGGGGAATAGAGGAAATAAATTAACTTGACTAGAGGCTTTCCCCCTGCCAGCACTCTAAACCAGAGGCTAACAATATGATGGCGATTTGTCGCTAACAGCATAAGCTTAGACTGATAATTAAAGATAATTGAAATTAAAATTAAAACTTCAACGGTTAATTGAGGGGAATTGGTATAACTTTCTTCATTGAGAGAACGCGAATTTTGGTAATCAATTCATTCTGGGTTAATTCAGAAGTACTGCCTAAAACAGTTTGAGGTTTTGCCATAATATCGACAGCACCAGCCTTCATCGCGGCAAAAATGTTGTCGGTATCGGTTTTTTGGACGCTGTTACTGAGAACTAAGATGGGGGTAGGATAGTGGGCCATAATTTGTCTGGTAAATTCTAAACCGTCCATTTCTGGCATTTGTAAGTCGGTACAGATCACGTCGGGCTGAAGTTTAAAAGCCAAATTTAAGGCATCTTTGCCATTAGTTGCTTTCCCACTACTTCAATATGACGAGAGGAGTTAAGCATTCTTTCATAGATATTGATAGCAACATCAGAATCTTCAACCAATAAGACTTTAATTTTAGGCATGGGTTTGAGTTAATTAATGGTGAGTATGAATTAGCCCAGCAAGAGTCTCGAACAGTAATTTTTGATCGAAATCACCCTTAGTCAAGTAAGCGTTCGCCCCAGCATCGAGACCACGACGTTTATCTTCTGGTGATGCTAGGGTCGTAATTAGAACGATTGGCAGTTCGGCATACTGACTATCCTGACGAATATTACGTACCATTTCTATGCCGCTCATCTGGGGCATTTCCACGTCCGACAGCACGATATCAAACTCTTGGTTTTGTACCTGTTGCAAACCAAGCAGTCCATTTTCGGCAATAGTGACGTTATAGCCCTTGCCTTTGAGTAGACGCTGCATTTGAGTACGAATAATAATTGAATCTTCCACCAAGAGCAGTCGATTTCGTTCCACTTTAGAGCTGCTTGCCGCTGTAATAGGAGCACTGTGCCAGTTGCCATTTCTTAAAGAATGTAGCAAATCGGCAGGATTGAGAATCATGCAAACCGCACCATTACCTAAGATTGTTGCTCCAGAGATATTGGGAATACGCTTGAGTAGATTACTTTGGGGTTTGAGCACAACATCTTGGCGATCGACAAGGTCGTCAACAATAATGCCAAAGTAGTCATTTTTCACCTGTAAGATAATGCAGGAAAGATAATTTTGACGCTGCTTATCGGCACTAGGTACTTTCAGCAAACCCGCTAGCTTGGCTACTGAGAGGGGTCGATCTTCAAACGTAATGGTCGGATTACCTTCGATCTCATAGATATCTCGGGGCGTTAGGGCGATGGTTGTTTGAATAAATTCTAGAGGTAAAGCGTATAAAGTTTGATTGACCTCGATAATTAGTACCTTAGTAGTTGCCAGGCTCGTATTTAGACGCACCTGAAACTTACAGCCATTGCCGGGATTAGAGTTTACCTGAATTGCCCCTTTTAGTCGTTCGACATTAGCCCGAACTACATCTAAACCAACTCCTCGACCAGAAAGTTCCGTGATTTCTGTGCGGGTAGAAAAACCAGACGCAAAAATTAAAGCCTGAATTTCTGACTCGCTCATGGCGGCGATTTGCGCCTCTGTGCGAACATTACGTCGGATGGCGGTATTGCTAATTTGTTGTAGATTTAAGCCTCGACCATCATCGCTAATTTCGATGCCAATGCTGCTGCCGGTTTGATAGCCGCGTAAGGTTAGGGTTGCTTTTTTATCCTTACCTTGAGCCAGGCGTTCTTCGGGAGTTTCAATCCCATGGTCGATCGCATTACGAATTAAATGTAAGAGAGGATCTTTGATTTCTTCGAGGATTTTTTTATCCGCCTTGGTATCTCCCCCTTCAATGATTAGTTCGATCTCTTTTCCCTGTTGGCGAGCTAAATCCCGCACCATGCGGGGATAGAGATTAAATACAGTCCCAAGGGGCAACTGTCGCAAACCATTAATGCCGGTTTCTAAGCGATCGCTAATAATATCCAGACTGGTAATATCTTCATTAGCTCTCGTTTTGAGACCGGAAATTAAATTGCCGAGGAGGTCGATTCGCTGTTCGGTATGGCTTAAAAATTGCTTGAGGGGCTGCAATAGTTCTGGATCTACCTGTTGCTCTAGAGCAGGAACCGTGGATAGACCATCTTTGTTCCATCCAGACCACAAAGTCAAGATTTGCTCGATCTCTGCCATCTGCTGGGAAATGCGGAGTTTGGTTACAGCTAATTCACTGGCTTGAGTCATCAACAGATCGAGCTTCTGTGGTTCGACTCGAATCGTATCGATCTTGTAGTTTCTCTCGCTAGCGGGGGTTGTTACTGCTGGTTTAGATTGAGCTACGGTTGGTGTCGCTGACAGAGCACTTGTAACGGGCTTACTCTCGACAATAAAACCAGTCTCTGAATTAGGAGAATTGGATGGTGTGTCAAACAAGTCATCATCATCGTCAGCAAATAAATCCGCTTCTGAATTAAGAGAATTGGACGGTGCGTCAAATAAGTCATCATCGTCATCGTCAGCAAATAAATCCGCTTCTAAATTAAGAGAATTGGACGGTGAGTCAAATAAGTCATCATCATCGTCGGCAAATAAATCCGCTTCTGAATTAAGAGAATTGGACGGTGAGTCAAATAAGTCATCATCATCATCGTCGGCAAACAAATCCGCTTCTGAATGAGCAACAGTGGGAGTTGATGAACCCTTGAGGGTAGCCAAAATATCAGAAGCATCAACGGTAACCACCTCTCCCGTTATGGCATGATGAGACAGTTGATTAATAGCATCAATACCTAAATAAAGGCGATCGCACAATTCGGGGGTAAGCTCTGACTGCCCTGCTTTAATTTCCTCGACACAATCTTCTAAATGATGCACCAGCATCTCAATCTCATTGAGTCCCAACATCCGCGAGTCACCCTTAAGAGTATGAGCCTCACGCAGAAACTCTTCTAAGGCGGCTGTATCTTGAGGATTTTTTTCTAAAATTATTAGGTCGGACTCTAGCTTTTGTAGATGTTCTTCACTAGAAGTTTTATAAAGCAGTCTGAGCTCTTCGTCTTCGATCA
>JBCBIN010000179.1:0-7301 GCA_038524555.1 Cyanobacteria bacterium J06623_7
CAGACAAAATATTATGACAGGATAATTATGGCGAAGTTTTGCTAACCCTAACCACTGACCACTAACCTACAGCAAATCGACTCACTTTTAAATAGCCAGTCTGTAATCATGCTTCGGTGCTAAATATTATGCCGTTTTGAAGTTAATTACTGGGCAATATCTGAGATAGTTTGAGCCAGTGAGAAATCTTTGGTAGTTAGTCCTCCAGCATCATGAGAGGTAAGAGAAACAACGACTTTATTATAAGAAATAGCCAGATCGGGGTGATGTGCGGCGGCTTCAGAGGGCTCGACCAATTTGTTGACAAAAGCGATCGCTTCGACAAAGTTTTTGAACTTAAAGGTGCGGGTAATAGTTTGCTTGGACTGCTGCCATTGAGGTACAGTCTGCATTTCTCGCTCGATTTCGGCTTGAGTTAAAGGCATAGAATTGGCGATCGCTGGTAAAGAACAAAAACCGAGATTAACGGCAATTATTAACGGCAGAAATTTTGATGATTTTAGTAATTTTTTGGGTGCTAAAGATGAGGTCATAAAAACTTTCAGTGCTAAATCACGATACTTGTCTGGCAGCTATTTTTGCTTGGCAATTTAGTTAACTTTTAGGCACTTGTGGTGCTGTTGGCGGTTGAAGGCTGGTTGTGTTTATCTTCCAGGGAAGACATCAAAGAATAGAACGGTTGATGCAAACTAATTAACTGAGCTAGAGTTCTTTTTAGATGGGTGCGAGGCACGATCGAATCAACAAAGCCATGTTCTAAGAGATATTCGGAGGTTTGGAAACCGTCTGGTAGCTTTTCTCTGAGGGTTTGCTCGATTACGCGTCTGCCGGCAAAACCAATTGTCGCTTTGGGTTCGGCAATGATTACGTCTCCCAACATGGCAAAGCTAGCGGTGACTCCCCCCATAGTTGGATGCGCCAAAATAGGGATATAGAGTAACTTGGCAGTTTGATGTCGCTGTAATGCCCCTGAAATCTTGGCCATTTGCATAAGGCTAAATAAACCTTCTTGCATTCTCGCCCCACCAGAAGAACAGACGATCGCCACGGGGAATTGTTCTGCTGTGGCATGTTCGATCAGACGACATAGCTTTTCGCCAACCACAGAGCCCATGCTGCCCCCCATGAAGCTAAAGTCCATTACCCCAAGTGCCAGAGGTAAACCATCAATGAGACCGGTTCCCGTCCTAACGGCGTCAGTTAAGCCCGTTTTACTCTGATAGTCCTGTAGCCTGGCTGAATAATCCTTGCGATCGCGAAAATTGAGGGGGTCTATCGGCTGAATATTTTCGTCTAGGGGCTTCCAGGTGTTGGCATCGATTAATTGCTTAATTCTTTCGCCACTATCAACTCGATTGTGATAATCGCACTCAGGACAGACTAGTTGGTTCGCCTGAAGGTCTTTGGTGTAGGCTACCGCACCACAGGAGTTGCACTTAGTCCAGAGACCATCGGCAATTTCTCGCTCTTGCTGTTTTTGTACGGGGGCTTCTGTTTTTCTAATGTTGGCAAACCAATCAAATAAAGAAGACATAAACTTAGTTTTTTTATAGAGCTTTATTCTTGACTATCTTCGGGGGGGCTTAAGAGTAACAGAGCCGTCCACCGATCTTTAGTTCTCACCTGTAATGCTGCCTGGCTGCCGTCTCCACAGTATATCCCCGCACCAATGTTTAGCACGCGACAAGGAATATCGTAAGCACTCAATATTTGCTGCATTAACTCAGCTTCCCAACGTGCTTTAGTCGTCTTTAGTGTAATCCAGGACACGGATTTTTAAATATATTATTTCTATCTATAACATGTGAGATTAATTAATCTATTCTTAAATAGCCTTATAATCTTATCTCCTATTCTAAAATTTTCTGGGTCAATTAAAGTAAATACAAAAAGCGATCGCTGTTTTAGCTGTCTGAAACTGTAGCTCAATTTAGTTCGGCACATCAGTTTGGCGATCGCCTATTTAAGCGCATATTTACTATTATTCTGACTGACAGAAGCTTTAAGTCTTAGCCCAGTTCTGAGTCGTTGCAGACAAAAAGCGAGAGACAAGCTTAAGTATAGACCTTGGCAATATCAGCTAGAGTAGCAATCTTAAATCCGTTTCCTACCGCCGCCATTTTCCATTCAGTGTTATGACGATAGACTTCTGCCATAATCATTCCTGTCATGCCCTGATATTCGCTACCGGAGAGATTGTAGCGGGCTAACTCTTGATTGGTATTGCGATTGACCAAACGGACAAAGGCATTATCTACCATGCTGAAATCTTGCTTGCGTTGATTGCACTTATAAATATTAATTGCAAAGACGAGATATGCGATGTTGCTCGGAATTAAAGGCAGATCGATATTGATAACTTCGTCATCTCCTTCCCCCGCACCAGTGAGATTATCTCCCTGATGAGCGATCGCGCCAGAACCATGTCGGAGGTTGCCAAAATAAACTATATCTTTTACATCGAGCAGCTTTTTATCAGCATTCAGACAGAGAATTGAAGAATCGAGATCGAATTGCTTATTACCACCAAAAAAACCGCCAGACTTGGGGGCAACATCCCAACCCAAGCCGCACATAAGCTGTTTCAAGCTAGGGTCTTCTTTGGTTAAGGAAATACGTTGTCCTTTTTTTAAATTAATTGCCATATTTTGATTACTGATCACTAATTACTAAGGTTTATCTGCCAACCGCGATCGTATAGCTTTGATTCAAGCGATCGCGCCAACCACTGTAGTCCTGTTGACTGTCTACTGATATCTATCTAATAGAGCCTGTAATCCACCCTGATAACCAGCCCCGACGGCATTTATGCGCCATTCCCCATCTTTACGGTAGAGTTCTGCCATAATTAGCGCTGTTTCTACCGAAAAATCTTCAGTCAAATCGTAGCGGACGACTTCTTTATTTTCTTTAGCATCAACTACGCGCACAAAAGCATTTTGTACCTGTCCGAAGTTTTGTTGACGCTGTTCGGCTTCATGAATTGTGACTACCATGGCAATCTTGCTAATGTCCTTGGGCACCTGCTTAAGATTGACTTTAATTACTTCATCGTCTCCTTCTCCCGCACCGGTACGATTGTCGCCTAAATGTTCAACAGATTTATTGAGATCTGGACTAGCAAGGTTATTGTAGAAAATAAAGTGTGAGTCAGAAATTAGTTTTTCGTTGGCATTTAAGAGAAATACAGAAGCATCGATATCAAAATCTTGTCCCGTATCGGTAATATTAGTATCCCAACCCAAACCCACAAACGCCTCGCTTAAACCGGGAGCGACTTTTTCTAAAGATATACGTTGCCCCTTACTGAGATTAACTGCCATATTTTGATTACTGATTACTAAATCGGTTGTAAAACAAACAACGATGAGCATTATTTGAGGAACGAATATTAATTATTGTTCGCACTCAATAATACCCACCCCACATTTACGCTGTTAACTGTTGACTGTTGACTGACTATTGATATCTTTCGACCAAAGCGGGCAATCCACCTTCATAACCCGCACCAACGGCATTCATACGCCACTCGCCATCTTTACGGTAGAGTTCGGCCATAATTAGCGCTGTCTCTACGGAAAAATCTTCTGTTAGGTCGTAACGAATAATTTCTTCTTCGTTTTCACAGTTAACAATCCTCACAAAGGCATTACTTACCTGTCCAAAGTTTTGCTTGCGCTTGGCTGCTTCGTGAATTGTCACGGTCAAAACGACTTTTGCTACTTCGGTGGGGACGGTTTTGAGATTGACATCAATTATTTCGTCATCGCCTTCTCCCGCACCGGTGCGGTTATCTCCCCGTTGTTGAATGGACTTGTCGGGGTCGGGACTGGTTAAATTGTTATAAAAAATGAAGTGCTGGTCGGAAATGATCTTCTCGCTGCTGTTTAGTAGAAAAATCGAGCCATCAATATCGAACTCCGCTCCGGTATCGGTCACGTTAATATCCCAACCCAAGCCAATAAAAATCTGTACTAGACCAGGGGCGACTTTTTCGAGGGAAATTCTTTCCCCTTTGCTCAAGTTAATTGCCATTGTTGTGTTCCTAAATTTTTTACTCGATTGAGAATTTTAGTTGTATCTAGGTCTTAGATGCTCATTCTAGTAAATTTTAGAATAGTCATTTGGGAGACTCGGTATTTTGTAATGATGAATGCAGACTTGGCGATGCTCGCTATTGTTAGTGCAGTTTGATTCTGTGTTTTTTGGATCGTAATTTTACGAAAAGACTGCTAGTATCTTTAGCGCCAGATGGAATTGAATTATTTGTTCTGTAGTTTTCAATTTAACGATTGACTAGCCCTTGAATAGTAACTATCCGCAACGCTTTAGTAAGATTAGTCCTTTATTACTCTGTCTGTGGACGGTATTGGGCTTGGTTTTTCGTTTTTATAATTTGGATCTGAAACCTCCTTCCTCAATTGAAATTGCCACAATCGGCTACAGTCTAGGGCATGGTTTTAATCAAATTGCCGTAGACAGCCTCGTCGATTTAAACACTTTGTTAGCCTCGCTACGTTTAGATTTGAGTATTGGCTATCAAGCTGTCTGGGAGCGGCTAGTGCAAGAGAGTACCCATCCCCCGCTTTATTTCTGGTTGACCCGCTGGTGGGGGGGGATTTGGCTCAAAAACGGCGAAATTATGTCTTTACAGGTCGCGCGATCGCTCAGCGCAATTCTGGGGGGAATGGCAATACCGAGCATTTTTGTCTGTAGCTGGGTAGCTTTTCGCTCCCGTCGGGCGGCTCATTTTGCGGCTATTCTCATGGCATTTTCTCCCTATGGTATTTATTTGGCACAGTCAGCACGGCACTATACTCTTACTGTGCTGTGGGTAATTGTCTCTCTTACCTGTCTCATTGAAGCGTTAAGGCTAATCGGTCAGAAACAAACGGTTCCCCTGGGATTGGGTTTTATCTGGGTTATGGTGAATGGACTGGGGGTTGCCACCCACTATTTTTTTGTCTTGGCTTTGGGTGCAGAAGCGATCGCCGTAGTGGCATTTTGGTTCGGTTTACGCCAACAACCGATTTCTCGCTACCTGCGAAGTCTGATGTTTGTCGGGCTGGGTAGTTTAGCTGCTGCTCTAGTTTGGCTTCCCGTTGCTATGGGTATTTCGGGAAACGAGATGACTACCTGGATCGCGACGGATTACGATCTAGATGAGTTATTTTTGCCTCTACCGCGACTGCTAACCTGGGCAATTACAATGGTGATGCTGTTGCCCGTAGAAGGTATTGATAAAAATCTGGCGGTGGTTTCGGGATTGATTATTTTAACCGTTTTGATTTTAGTCGTGCCCGCACTGTTTCAGCAGTGGCGTAGAGCGATCGCTAATTCTCCTACCCGCATCGGCACTACTATTATGACGGGCTATTTGGTCGGTTCTTTAGGAATCTTCTTGTTTTTAATTTACGGTTTAGGTCGGGATATTTCCCTAGCAGCCCGCTATCATTTTGTTTATTTTCCGGCACTGATTGCTATTGTTGCGATCGCCCTAGCTAACTGTCAGCTACCCGCTATTGGTAAAACACCTCTGACAAAAATAGTGGCGCTGGTGTTAGTAATGCTAGTGCTGGGGGCGCAAACTGTCGTCAATGATTGGGGATTTCAAAAGTCTCGCAGTGCCGATGCTTTGGCGGCGTATATTCAGCAAACATCTATTTCTTCGCCTCTGGTAGCCATGACCCACCAAACTCATTCGGAAATTAGAGAGATGGTAGCCTTAGCTCTTTCCTTCGAGCGGCTTGACCGGACTAACAATTCTTCCGGTACACCACAATTTACCCTAGTTAGCGATAATCAATACGGCATGACCAATTTAGGGTTAAATCTTCAGCAAGCCCTATCAACCCAGTCTCCGGCACTAGATTTAATTGGTGTAAACCTAGACATTAAAGATAGTGGTCTAAAAAAACTCGGTTGCGATCGCGATAAAAAGCGTAACCTTTCTGATAGTGGCTATGGCGATCGTTTTTACCTCTGTAGCTCATCAGCCAATAACTAACCTTTAACTCCACTACCTACGTCGGTAGGCACAATATACTTTTGCAGGAATAAAAACAACAATAGGATTGGTGCGAGGGAAATAACCGAACCCGCTGCCACTAAACGCCAGTCTAAAGAAAAAGAATCAGCTAAGTTGGCTACTGCTAGGGGCAGAGTGTAGTAATCAGGATCGTCTAAAACAATTAGAGGCCATAAAAAGTCACTCCAAGAACCAATAAAGACAAAAATAGCGAGGGTAAAGAGAGCAGGGCGGATCGCTGGCAGCATAATATTCCACCAGATGCCTAATTCCGAGCAACCATCAATGCGCGCTGCTTCTTCTAGTTCTAACGGGACTGCCTTCAGCGCCTGTCTGAGCAAGAAAATCCCAAATGCGGAGGTTAAATTGGGCAAAACAATTCCTAAATAGGTGTTGCGTAAGCCTAGATTCACCGCCAGTATATAGAGCGGAATCATCACGATCTGAAATGGAATCATGATGGTCGCTAGTACCAAAGCAAATATTAGCTCTCTGCCTTTAAAATCCAAACGGGCTAAGGGATAAGCCGCTAGCGAACATAAGAGCAGGTTTAAACCCACCGCCAAAAATGCCACGATCGCACTATTGTAGAGATATAAGGCAAAGGGATATGTCTCCCACACCGTAGCAAAATTAGCCCAAGTAGGCTGCTGGGGCAATATCTGAGGCGGAAAAGTAAAAATATCCTCTGTCGGTGATTTAAAGGCGGTTCCGACTAACCACAGTAGGGGAAACAACATTAAAAAAGCGATCGCACACAGCAATAGATACGTTATCAATATCTTTGCCACCGACTTTTGCCTCATTGCCATTTCTGCTACCCCAACTTTAAATCAGCCCTAGTGTAGCTTCAAACAGTTTAAATTATCTTTGCCATGTTGTAGCCCTCCCGATCTTGGGAAGTCTGTTGTGCTAACTTTCCAGAAGCCTTAACTAGCTCGTCAAAACAGTATTGCTATTTAAACGATTTTAAGATCTCCTGTTGACAGTAGACTGTTCTTTACAGCGAAATCTACCCTCGATAAACTCTCGTTTTGCCAAATGCTTGGTTTTACGTCCCGAAACTCGCTTACGCCACATCTTAAAACTAGAGCGTTTCATCTCCTTACGCATTAGGGCAATGACTTCTTTTTCCTTCAAGCCAAACTGTATTTCTATTGCCGTAAAGGGAGTGCGATCTTCCCAAGCCATTTCCACTACGCGATCGATAGTTCTAACGTCTAATTCTGGTAACTTCATGCAGACAGAATAATCCTCAAATTGTTTACTTAAT
>JBCBIN010000180.1:0-7296 GCA_038524555.1 Cyanobacteria bacterium J06623_7
CTTTAGTCAGAAAACAAAATAATAAAAAATATTGAGAAAATGATCAATTCTCTTTCCATAAATGTTTGTTTAAATTTGCCAAAATTTTATAAACTATACATTTATATCAAAGCCGCAGTAAAAAAATATAGCTATTTATTGACTTATATTTGCTTGTCTGATGAATTAATAATAGATAATTGTGGTTAAATATATTGATACCAAAAATGATTAAACTAGCACTAAAAAGTAATGTCGAATAGATAAACATTATCTAAAAAAGATTTAGGTTCTATGAACAAAATTATTTTTCTGGCACCGTTATTGCTAACTGCTTGTCAACCTGCGGCAACAGAGCTTCCGGTTCATAATCATTACGCAGCCTCAAGCCTACAAGAAATCAGCCATGATCGACCTGCTGTTTCAGAGTATTTGATTTCTGCTAGGGGTATCGGTGAGGCACAGTTGGGCATGACCTTAGGGCAATTAAAAAAAATAGTCGATCGCCACACGGACTTTAAGCTAATTTCTAACTTTGCCTCTGACCTCAATGCGATCGCCGTGAGCAAACGGGGTTTAATACATTACTATATTCTTTTTGCCGCTGATGCGAAATCGTCAGCCAAGTTTAATCCGCCCAACAATGCGGAGATCGTCTCTCTCATGACCAATAACTATAGTTATCAGACGGAAGAGGGAATCAAGGTGGGAATGTCTATTCAGGAGGCAGAAGATACTCATGGCAATGCGATTTTATCCTACAATCTAGGGGGCACATCGAAAGAATATATTGCTTTCAATAATTATGATGCAGACAATGTTCGTTTTCGTGCTTCCTCTTCTCCTCTAATCGCTAACGGCACCAGCTTTTCGGGGATCTATGCCCAATATCCTGGTGTTGCCCACACTACCGATAAATTTCGGGCGGATGCAGCGATCGCTATGATTGAGGTTTCTTGTCCTCAAAATGTCTGTCAAGATTAGATATCTCAGGAGATACAGGGTAGATATCTTTAGAGATCGAGATGGGAGATGAAAATCATTTTTGCCGACTCGAGAAATAAGTTAAACGTAGCCATTTTCCGCGAGAAAAGACAGGCTGATATCTGCTGCTGCATTCTGATTGCCAACCCGATGACCGACTAGACGATCAACGTACTTACCTAAAATATCGCTTTCCAAATTAACCAGGTTACCCGGACGCAAACAGTTTAAATTCGTTTCCGCGTAGGTATGGGGAATTACCGCCGCTGAAAACCAGCTACCGTCCTCGGCACACTCAGCGATAGTTAGGCTGATGCCATTAACAGCAACGCTGCCCTTGGAAACTAAGTAACGACCAATTTTACTTTGCCATTGCGATTCCATTCCGGTAGGTATGCCAAAGCGAATTGACCAGGAAGTAGCCGTTGGGACTGCTTCAATTAATGAGCCAATGCCATCAATATGACCCGTTACAAAATGACCGCCAATTTTACTTCCTACTCTTAGAGATGTTTCTAGGTTGACATATTTTGCCGCGCGATCGCGATCGCCTAGAGTGGTCTTAGCCAAAGTCTCGGGGGAAGCTGTAGCAATAAACCCTCGGTCTTCAATTGTTTCTACAGTCAGGCAGACTCCATCTACCGCAACGCTATCGCCAATGGCCAGATCGGAGATAATTACATCGTAGTTGGGACTAACTAGGGAAATTGCGAACGAGTCTTGCCCATAACTCTCAACTGAGCCGAGAGACTCTACTAAACCTGTAAACATGGTGTTAAATTCTGTATCTGAAAAAGTTTAACTATTATTTTTTCCTGAATAGTTACAGGCAACAGCAAAAAACTAAGGCATACTGTGACTAAACAGTAACACTATGATTCTAGTTTTTGACCATGTTTGAGGTTGAAAGATACTAAGAACATCTTTACATTTGATGATAGGTACGTTTAAATTTTGCTATCTATCGCTCTTATACTCCTGCCAATCTTAATTACTTCAGAGGCTAAATCAATGATTGAAATGAAAGTAGCAGGCATTGTCTTAAATGCTGCCAGCCGTAGTCCCATGATTTTACTTAAGGACACTTCAGAGCGCAGAGCACTACCTATTTTTATCGGGCAAGATCAGGCTGACTCGATCATTAAGGCTTTAGAAGGGCATCGTCCTTCCCGTCCCTTAACCCACGATCTGATTGCTAACCTCTTATACGACTGCAATATTAAGCTAGAGCGAATTATTATTCATGCTCTGACAGAAGATATTTTCTATGCTGTTTTATGTGTCAACATCAACGGTAGCAAAAAAGAGATTGATTGCCGTCCTAGCGATGCAGTAGCGATCGCAGTTCGTACCGAAAGCCCCATCTGGGTCTTAGAAGAAGTAATTGCTGATGCCTCGATCTCTGTTGATCGCGATGCTGATGATGCCGAAAGAGAAGCCTTTAGGGAATTTGTCTCGGATCTCAGTCCCGATAAACTAATTAAAAAGGGCGGCTATAAAGAGCAACGATAGAGGAAGAGAATTATTAAGAGACAGATAATTAGGTAGAGATAGCTAAGATAATCAAGCTTTTTCCTTCACCGAGCGCGCCCTGCAAGTGCCGGTTGAATTAAATCAAGCACCGATCTGACGCCAAACTAACGAAAAATCATAGTTTTTAGCTAGTATGGAAGCCAATGAATTAATCCTGTGATTTTTGTCCTTTAATCTTTACCCAACCTGTAAAGGTTAATCTTGGAGTAACTACCTTAACAAACTCCTAACTACGGGACAACTACGATTGAATGCGCTACCGGCGATTTGGAAAAACAGAGCTTAATCTCTCCTTATTTTCTCTCGGAACTATGAGATGTTTGGAAGACCGTTCCGTTTATCATCAGACGATCCAGCGGGCGATCGCATTGGGAATCAATCATTTTGAAACTGCCAGAAGTTACGGGCAAAGCGAAACTTATCTGGGACAAGCACTACAGGAACTGGCAATTAAACGTCGTGATATTTACCTCACAACCAAGCTACCTCCTACCCCAGACCCCCAACAAATGCGCCGGTGGCTAGATGACTCTTTAAATCGCCTCCAAACGGATTATTTAGACTGTCTGGCAATTCACGGTATCAATACCCGAGCACACCTCCAGTTAATAACCGATGCCGATGGTTGCCTTCCCGCGCTCAAAACAGCGATGACAGCAGGGAAAATACGACATCTTGGCTTTTCTACCCACGGCAGTACTGACCTAATTCTGGCAGCAATTAACAGCGATCTGTTTGAATTTGTCAATCTGCACTATTACTACTTCTCTCAACGCCATCGACAGGCGATTGCCCTAGCGGAACAAAAAGACCTAGGCATATTTATTATTTCTCCTGCCGATAAGGGAGGTAAATTACATACACCACCCGCTAAACTAGAACAGCTTTGTGCCCCTTTGACCCCTCTAGCATTCAACTATCGTTGGTTATTGAGCGATCATCGAATTACTACCTTAAGCTTGGGTGCTGCCAACCCCGAAGAATTAACTGCACCCCTCCAGGTTGCCGATGCAGACTATCCCCTAACAGATCGGGAATTAGCAATACTGGCACGTTTAGAATCGGAGTTAACGACTAGTTTGAATAGCGATCTTTGTGCTCAATGCGATCGCTGTCTTCCCTGTCCGGAAGCGGTCAACATTCCCGAAATTTTACGACTACGAAATCTAGCAGTAGCCTACGACATGGAGGATTTGGAGAATATCGCTATCGGATGTTTGAAAATGCCGGGCACTGGTTTCCGGGCACCAAGGGCAATCGATGTACTGAATGTGGTGATTGTCTGCCTCGTTGTCCCCAACAGCTAGATATTCCCTCTCTCCTGCGAGACGCTCATCAAAGATTAAAAGGCAAAGAGCGCCGACGTTTGTGGTCTGATTGATGTTGGGTAGACTGTAGCTATTCACATACTGGTTCAATTTCAAACAGCTTCGACCAGAGCTTTCCCGTCACCAAAAGGCGGTCCGATTCTGCATCGTAGGCAATACCGTTGAGTACGGCATCTCTAGTGGGTGTAGGTTGGGGTTGAATGATACCCTCTAAATCGAGCCAGCCCGTTACGACTCCCGTAATGGGATTAATGCGGGCAATGCGATCGCTCAACCAGACGTTAGCCCAGATTTCGCCCCGGACGTATTCTAATTCGTTTAATTTATCTACCGCCCGACCATTATCCGTCACCGGAATTTCTCTGGTTATTTCATAGGTATCGGGGTCGAGGAAATAGAGGGTAGCCGTACCATCACTCAAAATTAGCTCGTTATTGTCGTGGGTTAAACCCCAACCCTGAGTGGGATAGGTAAAAGTATCAATTTGCTCGAAGGTTTCTTTATCGTATACAAAGCCCGTCTTTGATACCCAAGTAATCTGAATCAGCCGATCTTGCCAAACAGTCATCCCCTCGCCAAAATAGCGATCATCGAGTTCGCTAACCTGCAATACTTCTCCTGTTTCCAGATCGACTTTTCTCAAAGAAGATTCACCATGCAGCCCCGTACTTTCATAAAGATAGCCGCGATCGAATATCAAACCTTGAGTAAAAGCTTTGGAGTCGTGGGGATAAGTTTCGATAACTCGATAATTACATACAGGAACTCTTGCTATTGTCGAGGCTCTGGTCGATTTCTCTGTTCGATGACATCCAGATAGGAAGCTGCATAGAGCCAAAAATATGGTGAGCTTGAAAAAAGTTTCCTGCTTCATCTAAACCGCGTTTTTTGTCTGATGTAAATCCAGCTTCCCATTTAGCCGTTAAATTATCGATATGGCTAGTATATTTTTAACAAAGCATTAAAAAAGCTGCAGCTGCAGCTTTTTTAATATTTACTTTAGCTATTATCTTTTAATAACAAAAGTTTGTTTGGGATTAAAACTTAGATTAGCTTTAATAAAATATCTGAAAAACATCAAATCAATGATTGTGTCTATCTAATATTTATTGATAGTCCCCGCAAAAACCAATATTACCGACTAACGTATAGCATCGTTGGCAAAGTCCTCCTGTATCTGTCTTAAGCAATCTAATTGAGCATCTGTATCTGCAATTTGCTCGCATTCTAGGGTACGTCTTGCTACCTCTCTTCCTTCATCTTGTGAGTCAGAGATGTTGTCAGAACCATTATCGCTACACGATACGGCTAAGGGCATAATAAAGGTAAGAATAGCTACTACTAATAACTGCTTAGTTTTCATTATAAAGCACAGTAAAATATATTTTTTCTTTTTAATAGGATACTGTTATTTGAAATTAAAAAGGAGCAGTAATAGTACGTAAAAAATATTTATTTTAAATCTATTATGTATATCTATTTAGACAAAAATACTAATATTATTATCTGTATAATTTCGTCTTTCCTCTCAACCTGTCAAAAAATATCAAATACCCAAACAACTAATTAATTCCCAAAAAAGATCGCAACATCGAACTTGCAGACTGTTGAACTTTAGCCAGGGGCTGTTGTCGCTGGAGAAATACTCGAGCGCAGTTACGTCCTGGCATGCCGGAGATCGAACCGCCGGGATGAGTTCCCGCCCCGGTTAGATAGAGGTTAGCAATGGGAGTGGTATAATTGGCAATTTCTGGTAGCGGACGCAAGAAAATCATCTGATCTAGAGTCATGTCTAGATGGTAGTAGTTACCTTTGTAGGAACCGAGACGTTCTCCCAGTTCGGCAGGGCTTTCTACTCGCCGAGCGATAATCGAGTCTTGCAGATTGGGGGCGTATTCTCCCAGCTTTTGTAAAACATTATCAGCAGTCTGGTTTTTCAGCTCGTCCGTCCAGCCTGTACCGTGTAAGCCAGTTCCCTCTTTACCGGCGATTTGATAGGGAGCAAAAAATTCAATCCAGAGAGTATGCTTACCCGGGGGTGCCAAAGTCGAATCTAAGACGCTGGGGATATCGACGTACATTGAGGGGTTAGCATCGGGAATCTGTCCCATATTGGCCAGAGCGTGAGCCTGTTCGACATGAGCGACAGAATCGGCAATTAGCACCGTACCAATTAAATGTTCGTTATTTTCTGTTTCTAAGGCAGTAAAGCGAGGAACTTCTGAGAGCGCACAATCGATTTTGAGAATCGTCTCATTATTGTTGGTAATACGGCGATCGACCTTATCTCGCAGTTGGGGCTCGACGGCATTTTTAGGAACTAGCTGGAGAAATAGCCGCCGTACGTCGATATTAGAAATTACGGCACGATGAGCGCGATATTCTTTGCCTCCGGCAACCCGCACTCCCACAGCTCGCTTATCCTCAACAATTACCTCTTCAACCATCTGCTCCGTTAAGATTTTGCCTCCCTTAGCCGTAACTAGTTTTACTAGAGCTTGAGTCAATGCTCCCGTACCGCCTTTTGGTCTTGCCATTCCAGGATAATGACGCATGGCTAGCATCATCAAACCGGCGGTAATGCCTTTTTGGGAGGGAGGGGCTCCAATCTCAGCCGCTAAGCGAGCTAGGGGTGCTTTAACCAATTCGGTATCAAAATATTCGTTGAGCAAATCTTCAGGGGCAGTAATCATCGTGCGGATAAAGTTTAAGGCTTTATCTTTAGAACCGGCGACCGCCATTACGTCAGCTAGATTTTTACCCTTGTAACCCTTGGCAATACCTAAAATGGATTGAGGTGGGGCATTAAAAAAAGGAGCGATCGCGCTCATTAACTGCGACCAGTAGGTAATAAACTCGACATACCGCTGGGCATCTCTTTCACTATAGCGAGCAATTTCAGCTTGGGTTTGCTCTAAAGATTGATGTGCCAGAAAATACCTGCCGTCGGGATGGGGACAAAAAGTATGGGGGTCGCAGGTAAGATACTCCAAACCATATTGCTGTAGCTGTAGCTCCTGAATTATGGGACCGAGGAAAATAAACTCATGGTCGATCGCACAAAGATTGAATTTGAACCCAGGAGCTGCCTGAGGCATTGCTTCTTCCGTCGTTGCTGCACCTCCGGGTACGGGACGCTTTTCTAAGAGAAGGACGCTATAGCCTGCCTGGAGTAGATAGGCCGCACATACTAGTCCGTTGTGACCAGCACCAATGACGATCGCATCATATGCTTCCATGTGAAGTTTATAGTTTCCCTAGTTGATTTGAAATGCTCAATTGAGAATAGCAAAATAAATACCTCTAGGAACAGCAAACAATAATTATTGTGAGAATAGCAAAATATCTTACTCGCGCTAGATATTTTCGATTTAGTTATTTAGCTGGATTGTCTTAAATATTTTATGTAACAAGGGAAAATCTCTTTTGCTGCTGGTAATTATTAATTTATTTTTCTCGGCCTCCATTAATT
>JBCBIN010000181.1:0-7251 GCA_038524555.1 Cyanobacteria bacterium J06623_7
TGTTTTATGACCTCTGACTAGCCCTTAATTGCTCGAATATCTATCGTAAGTGTAGGCTGCACGATAAGTAGGTGAGTGTACATTAAGCAGGAGGCTCATCCCATCAAAAAAATCAGGAAATAACACAAGGACGTCTAACCCATATGGTCAATCAGCAAGCAAACAGCACTAAAGATATTGGTTTTACTCACGAAGATTTCGCCGCCCTCCTAGACAAATACGACTATCACTTCAGTCCTGGAGATATAGTGGCGGGGACTGTTTTCAGTATGGAACCACGAGGAGCTTTGATTGACATTGGGGCGAAAACCGCTGCGTATATTCCGATTCAGGAGATGTCGATCAACCGGGTTGATAACCCGACTGAAGTCCTCCAGGCAGACGAAACCAGAGAGTTTTTTATTCTCACTGATGAAAACGAAGATGGGCAGCTAACTCTATCCATCAGACGTATCGAGTACATGAGAGCTTGGGAGCGAGTCAGGCAACTACAGCAAGAGGATGCAACTGTTCGCTCCAATGTATTTGCGACCAATAGAGGTGGTGCGCTAGTTAGAATTGAAGGCCTACGCGGCTTTATTCCTGGTTCCCACATTAGTGCCAGAGAAGCCAAAGAAGATTTAGTGGGTGAAGACTTACCCCTCAAGTTCTTAGAGGTGGATGAAGAACGCAATCGTCTTGTGTTAAGTCATCGTCGTGCTTTAGTAGAGCGTAAGATGAACGGTCTGGAAGTAGGGCAAGTAGTCAAGGGTTCTGTCCGCGGTATCAAACCTTATGGTGCTTTCATCGACATCGGTGGCGTCAGCGGTCTGCTACACATCTCCGAAATATCTCACGATCATATCGATACTCCCCACAGCGTATTTGGCGTCAACGACGAGCTGAAGGTAATGATCATCGACCTGGATGCAGAAAGAGGTCGTATTTCTCTTTCCACCAAGCAGCTAGAGCCAGAACCCGGCGACATGCTGAAAAATAGAGAAATCGTGTTTGAAAAAGCCGAAGAAATGGCAGAAAAATATCGTCAGAAGCTACTAGCGGAGGCCGAAGGTATTTCTCTGGAAGAACTTCAAGCAGCGGAAAGTGCTAATGCCGCAGTCGAGGAAGTGGTCGAGGAAGTGGTCGAGGAAGTTGCCGAAGCTACTAATGGTGCTGTAGAAGCCGTAGAAGAAGTGGTAGAAGAAGTTGCCGAAGCCGCCAACGATATGGTTGAGGAAGCTGTAGAAACCGTAACCGAGACTGTGGAAGAAGTAGTGGAAGCTGTGACAGGAGATTCTAGCAAGTAAATTGTGAGAACTGCTAAGTATCTTCCTAGTTTGAAAAGTCGGGTAGAAAGCTTGTAGAAAACTTACTGTAGATACACATTTCTGATAAGTTTGAGAGAGAGATAACTCTCTCTTTTTTTGTCTATTTACTTTCGATAGGAGAAAAACCTTGCCGATTGCGATCGCTTGTCCCAATCTTACCTATCAAAATATAGCGGCGGTTATTTTCGATAAGGACGGTACCCTAGAAAACTCTCGTGCATACTGGCGTCTAGTAGGTTCAGAAAGAGCACGTCTAATTGATGCACAAATTCCTGGGGTAGGCGAACCTCTCATGATGGCTTTTGGCATTATCGATAATAGTTTAAATCCTCAAGGCTTGATGGCAGTCGGTAGCAGAGAAGAAAATGAGATAGCGGCGGCGGCTTATATCGCGGAAACTGGTCGTAGCTGGAGTGAATCTCGGGAAATAGCTCGCTCTGCCTTTGCTGAAGTTGCCGAATCCAAATACTTAATCAAAACGGCTAAATCAGCTCCTCTCTATGATGATGCTCGGGAACTTTTAGCTACTCTCCATCGCCGTGGGCTAAAAATCGGCATTCTTTCGGCAGACTCAACTACAGCAGTAGAAAATTTTGTCGCCGAACATCAACTAGAGAACTTGATTCAACTCTGTATGGGCACAGATCGAAGCAAGTCTAAACCAAATCCTCAGCTGTTGCTACAGGCTTGTAAAGACCTCAATGTCCTTCCAGAAGAAACTTTGATGGTAGGAGATGCCACCGTCGATATGATTATGGCTCAAACTGCTAGAGTTGCTGGAGCGATAGGTATCTGCCGCGATGAAAGCTCGACATTGCCCGAAGCCGATACACAGATAACTACTCTAAGGCAAATCCAAACTTTGTAATTATTAAGCAAACCTGTATTATGTTCCTTAACAGTTAAATGCTTGGTTCAATTGAGTGCTTCGTTTAACAAAGTTTTTTAGAGGATTGCAAAAAATTGTCTAGTAATTATTTATTTACTTCCGAATCAGTTACAGAAGGACATCCAGACAAGATCTGTGACCAAATATCTGACACTATATTAGATGCTATCTTAGCTCAAGACCCTGCTAGTCGTGTTGCAGCGGAGGTAGTGGTCAATACTGGTCTAGTGTTGGTCACAGGAGAAATTACGACTAAGGCACAGGTCAACTATGTCGATTTAGTCCGGAGCAAAATTGCTGAAATTGGCTATACCCATGCAGAAAATGGTTTCTCAGCGAATAGCTGTTCTGTATTAATTGCTTTAGATGAACAGTCTCCCGATATTTCTCAAGGTGTAACTTCTGCTCAAGAACAGAGAGAACAACTGAGTGACAGCGAACTAGATAAAATTGGTGCTGGCGACCAGGGATTGATGTTTGGCTATGCTTGTAATGAAACATCAGAATTAATGCCAATGCCCATCAGTTTGGCACATCGTATTTCTCGTCGTCTCACAGAAGTGCGAAAAAATGGCGATTTTACTTATCTGCGTCCAGACGGCAAGACCCAAGTTTCGGTGCAGTATGAAGATGGCAAACCAGTTGGAATTGACACGATTCTGGTTTCAACACAGCATACAGAAACCATTGGCGACCTATCAGATAATACTGCGGTACAGAAAAGAATCAAAGAAGATCTTTGGTCTGCGGTGGTTCAACCAGTATTTTCCGACCTCGATTTGAAGCCGAACGATAATACTCGCTTTTTAGTCAATCCTACTGGTAAATTCGTCGTTGGCGGGCCTCAAGGGGACTCTGGGCTTACCGGACGTAAAATTATTGTGGATACTTACGGTGGCTATTCCCGTCATGGTGGCGGTGCGTTTTCTGGCAAAGACCCCACAAAAGTCGATCGCAGTGCTTCTTATGCTTGCCGTTATGTCGCTAATAATATTGTGGCAGCAGGTTTAGCCGATAAGTGCGAAGTGCAGGTTAGTTATGCCATTGGTGTGGCTCGACCCGTGAGTGTTTTTATCGAAACTTTTGGCACTGCTAAAGTCGAAGAAGAAACATTACTAGAATTAGTTCGGCAGCATTTTGAGCTAAGACCGGCCGGTATTATTCAAACTCTCAACCTGCGTAATTTACCTCAAGAAAGAGGTGGTCGTTTCTATCAAGATGTCGCCGCTTATGGTCATTTTGGTCGTACGGACTTAGACTTACCCTGGGAAAAAACTGACAAAGCAGACTTACTCAAAGAAATTTGTCTATCAAAAGTAGCCTAAGTTTGACCAAGTCATAAACTAAATAAAATGCTAGCAGAGGAGTTTTGACAAATCGAACTTCTCTGTTTGTTTTTGCTAGGAACAAGGATACATAAACTAACTAGAAATACTATAGCTAATGGGAAGTTCTACAGACTGTCTTTGGACAACTATAACTGCCTCATTTTATTATTAAAAGTTATTCTAAGATTTAAGCTAGACAAAATTATTAACTATAAACCTTTTTAAAATTAATGTTCTCAATGCTAAACAAAAAATACTTATTGCTAGCTTCGGCAATGGTTTTGGGCTGGCATGGCACTACCCAAGCGCAGTCTGATACCAGAGAAGTAACGATTGATTTTGCTGCTTATGTGGGTGAAACAGAATTTGCCTGTGGCGAAAGCTATGACGAAGTTGGGTCGGCAGCATCGACAATTACGCCAACTGACTTTCGTTTTTATGTCTCAGACGTGGCTCTAATTGATGAAGACGGTAATGCCGTTCCTGTGGAATTAGAACAAGACGGCAAATGGCAATATCAAAACACCGCTTTACTAGACTTTGAAGATGGTACGAATACCTGTGATAACGGCACGGCAGACATCAACACCGCTGTAGTTGGCACAGTCCCTGAAGGAGATTATCGAGATCTGCAATTTACTCTCGGTGTCCCCCAAGAATTAAACCATGATGATGCGGCGATCGCACCTTCTCCTCTAAACTTGACCTCCATGTGGTGGAATTGGCAGGGAGGTTATAAGTTTTTGCGGGCGGATATAGAAACAGACTCGGCGATCGCTAGTGTGGAACCAACCTCTAGTAGTCAAGATCGTGCCTTAACAAACGGTCATGGCAATCATAGCGGTCACGGTCATGGAACCGAAACTAGCCACCAAACCAGCGGACAAGCAAGCATTTTTAAGCAGGAAGGGAGTCAACACGGTCAAACTAGCGGCACTCACTCTAGTTCTGGACATGGGAGTCATCATAGTGGCGGACAGGATAACGGGCACAGTGGTGGTGGACATGGTGGAAACGCCGGCAGCAATAGTTACATGATTCATTTGGGTAGTACGGGCTGTTCAGATTCGGCTCAGAGCAGTCTATTTAAGTGTAAAAATCCCAATCGTGCCCAGATAGTTCTTGAAGATTTTGACCCCGATAATGATGTGGCGATCGCCGATTTGGGGGAACTATTAGCTCAAAGTGACTTGACCACCAACGATGCGAATACTCCCAATGGCTGTATGTCTTCTCCTGAAGATGCTGACTGCCTGCCTATCATGCAGAATCTGAGCTTATCACCTGCCGCTACGGGAGAATCAGCCCAATATTTCTTTTTTGTAGAGTAGAAACAGTCCCAGCGATTTGATTTGGCGATCTACATAGCGATCAAACCGGCTGGGATAAACTAACTATGAGCGATAATTTTTTGCGGCGGCAGCAACGCTGGCTAAATTTAGTGGCAGCTTTTGTTATCTCCATTTGCTTATCGATGGGCTTGAGTCGAGCCATAGCTATGGATGGACATCTGGCTGTAACGACAGAATATAGCTGGGATTTGCCTGACTGGACTCCTAGACCAGTGGTTCCCGAAAACAATCCTATGACGCCAGAAAAGGTCGAATTAGGCAGATATCTATTTTATGAGCCTCGTTTATCGATTACGAGAGAATATTCTTGTGCCTCATGTCACCAACAGTCTTTGGCATTTACCGACGGCAGAAAAGTTGCTCTGGGTTCGACTGATGAGCTTCATGCAAAAAACTCCATGGGTTTGGCCAACGTGGCCTACAGTCCTGTTTTGACCTGGGCTAATCCGCTGATGACTAGCCTCGAAAATCAGGCGTTAATTCCTATTTTTGGCGAGCACCCAGTTGAAATGGGCATGGTCGGTAAAGAACAGCAGATGATCGAATGGATGCAGCAAGATCCAGAATATCGAAGGATGTTTACAGCAGCTTTTAAAGAAGAACAGCCCGTTAGCATCAGCAACTTGACTAAAGCGATCGCCAGTTTTCAAAGAAGTCTGGTATCCTTTAAATCTCCTTATGATCGCTATCGCTATGAGGGAGAAACCAATGCCATTTCGGCGGCGGCTAAACGAGGAGAAAAACTTTTCAATAGCGAACGGATGGAATGTTTCCACTGTCACGGCGGAATTAATTTTAGCGACTCGATTCAGCATAAAAACTTAGCTTTTACCGAAATCGCCTTTCACAACACTGGCTTGTACAACATTGATGGAGAGGGAAGCTATCCCCACGCCAATATAGGAATTAAGGAAATTACCGAAGAAGAATCTGATATGGGACGGTTTAAAGCCCCCAGCCTACGGAATATTGTCCTCACTGCCCCCTATATGCACGATGGTAGCGTTGCTACTTTACGAGATGCGATCGCCCACTATCAGGCGGGAGGCAGAACTATTACTACCGGAGAATATGCCGGAGTTGGCCGCAATAATCCCTATAAAAGCGGCTTTATTCAAGGATTTGAGGCGACAGATGCAGAGATTGACGATCTGATTGCTTTCTTGGAAAGTCTAACCGATAGCGAATTTATTACCAATCCCGACTACAGCGATCCTAACCAATCGTAAGTCAGCTAAATCTATTGAATTTTTGGCTACTCTTCAGCTCATCTGTTTGATTTGTTCGGCGCTATCTAACAGAATTTGAGGATTTGCTTGTTCGGGAGAAATAATATTACCTATACCTTGGGCTTCGATGGTAACTTCGGGGTTAATTAACATATTGCGACCCGATATGGCTGTATCTTGGTTATCATCCCAGATTTTGGCTAATTTATCGCGAATTCCCTGAAATTTGCTCATATCATCAAAGTTTATCAAGGTAAAATAACGCTTTATTTCTGGAATCTCGGTATCTGCCTCTAGAGCATAAACATCAAATTTGAGCTGGGGACTTTGGGGAAACTTAACTAACTTGCCCGTCAGAGTTTGCGGCTGCTCGTTTATTTTAGCGATCGCATCGAGCATTTCAATTGGCTGTTCTATGGTCGTATCTAGCTGTAAATGCATTGGTCTTTGAGGATAGCTTTGAACTAGATAGCGAAGTTTGATAATGTCTCCCCGATAGAGATTTTGGGTATATTTTGGTTCGGTAATATGAACTGGCAGAACTAAATCTTGATAGCCCATTACCAAAATTTTGCCCTCCGCACCGATAGCGTGAACTTTTCCAATTAAACTAGTTTGCTCTTGTAATTCTGCGGGTAAATCCGTCTGTCTTTCATAAGCTGCAAAACCTTGGGGCTGTTGCCATGGTTCGATAACCCGCACAGAATCTAGCATAATATGCTTTTGGGGACTGGGATTGTTAATCAGATCTCCTCCCACGCAAACTAGATCGTGGCGGTTGAGCTGACCTAGGGTTTTTCCTGTAGATTTAGTCGAGGGAATGAGAGAAAACTCGCGATGGCTAAAAAAATTATCGGGTTCGCGCACGGACATAACAAACATCTCAGATGTCGCCGCAGCACCATGAATTCTGCCGATTAACCCTGTTGTTTCTAACTCTCGAGCTAGACTGTCAATCTCTAAACCCTGATAGGCCTCTGGATGATAAACGCAAGCATTGCCATCAGAACTTAAAGCTTTGGGTACAGTTGCTAGAATCAAAGACAGGCCAATTAGCAGCGCGTATAAATATTTCTTCGTCATTAATAATTTGAATATGCAGTTAAAGAGTGATTCCCAAAATGATAGTAGGGATAAAAAGATTGC
>JBCBIN010000182.1:0-7234 GCA_038524555.1 Cyanobacteria bacterium J06623_7
ACAACGCTGAAAATAATTTGAGTAAAAGTTAAAATGCTGCTAAGTAGCTCTACCTGAATAAACAAATAATAGAAAACTAAAAAAATTAGGAGTATCCTCTTCTTCACCCTTAACCAATCTAAACATTTGATGCTTAATCAACTGGAATTACTTAGAAAATACCCAACTGCTCGTCCTTGATTAAGATTTTTGCCCCCAGAGTCTGTCTGTCTAAAGCATTGTTTTATCATGGTTGAAGCCGATTAACTGAAACTATTGATGAGCGAAACTGCCTCTCCTGTTGCATCCGAAATTAAAGCGATTTTTGATCGCATTGCTCCGGTTTACGATCGCCTCAATGACCGTTTGAGTTTTGGTCAGCATCGTATCTGGAAAAAAATGGCGGTGAAGTGGAGTGAAGCCCAAGCTGGCGATAATGCCCTCGACCTCTGCTGCGGTAGTGGCGACCTAGCCCTATTATTGGCTCGGGAAGTAGGAACGACGGGAAAGGTAACGGGACTGGATTTTGCCTGTCAGCAATTAGTGATCGCCCAACAGCGACAAATGGTTCAGTGTTCTCAAGTGCCGATGCATTGGGTTGAAGGAGATGCTTTAAATTTACCTTTTGCCGATGACAGTTTTGACTGTGCAACTATGGGTTATGGATTAAGGAATGTAACAAATATTCCCTTGAGTCTGCAAGAGCTATGGCGGGTCCTCAAACCGGCTGCTAAGGCAGCAATTCTAGACTTTCACCGTCCTGAACCGGGATTGATGCAGATGTTTCAAGGTTGGTACTTGGCTAATGTGGTCGTCCCCACCGCCGAAGATATGGGGCTAAAAGCAGAGTATGCTTATATTAATCCTAGCGTCGAAAGATTTCCCACAGGAAAGCAACAGATCGAGCTAGCTCAAGCCGCTGGGTTTAGTCGGGCAATACACTACCCTTTAATGGGAGGCATGATGGGAATACTGGTGTTAACCAAATAAAAGAACGGCTACAATTGATTTCCGGCTACGTAATTTTTATTCTCGATTTGAAGATATTGGTTTGGCACTAGCGAATCTCTGGATATTTTTCGTTCCGCCCATAGCTGGCAGCATCATTGGCTATTTCACTAACGATATAGCAATCAAGATGTTGTTTCGCCCCTACAGAGCTATTTATATCGGTAAGCGTAAGCTTCCTTTCACTCCCGGTCTAATTCCCAGCAATCAAGCACGTCTGGCGCAGAAAGTCTCTGATACGATCATGGGTTCGCTGTTAACCCCAGGAGAACTGCAAAAGCTGGCTCAAAGGTTGTTAGCTACCGAGCGGATTCAGGGGGCAATTTTGTGGCTGTTAAAGTTAGCTCTCGACCAGGTAAAGTCCGATCGCGAACAAAAAACCGCCAAGATTTTAGCTAATATTTTGCGGGATTTATTTAGCCAATCTTTGCCGCGACTGATTAAGGTTTTAGCTCGTCGGGACGATTTTTTAGAGGCGCAGATCAATCAGATTTTCGACCAAATTCTGCTCAATTTTCAGCTTAAGGATGCCCAGGCTAAGAAATTTTCTGACTGGCTGCTGGGTTCTGTCTTGCCCCCCGATACAATTCGCCGTGCCATTATTGACTTTCTGAGCGATCGCAATATTCAGATTATTGACGAGGGCTTCCGGGAAAAAACTAGCGGTACCTATTGGGTAGTAGCTAACTTATTTGGTTTGCGCAATAGCTTAATCAGACTACGTTCTTTTTGTATCGATGAACCCGATATCACCAACGCACGTCTCGAAGAACTGAGTTTTTCTTTGCAAATTCGCGATCGCATTAAAAACTGGCTCAAGAATTTGTCGTTGCAAAATCTACCGGTGTCCACCGTCAGGCAACTGCGTAAAACAGTCCGGGAAGCCGTGCGTAACTACGTTACAGATGAAGGCGGTAACGTGATTGCTGGTTTGGGGGAATCGGTAGAATGGGAAAACTTCGCGGTATTAATCCTCAAGCGTCTTCAGTCCTCTCCCACAGTCAATGATTCTTTAGAGGTTATCAGTCAAGAATTAGCCCTAGTGTTGGAGCGCTATCTAGAACAAGATTTAGAAAAGCTGGTTGCCCAAGCCATTCCGATTTTGTCTATCGACCAGGTAATTATCGATCGCGTATCCGCCACCACCCCTGAAGAATTAGAAGAAGCGGTTCAGGGGATTGTTAAAAGCGAACTTCAGGCGATCGTCAATTTGGGGGGAATCCTCGGCTTTATCGTCGGCTTGTTGCAGACGGTGCTGCTATTCTTTAATTAAGATTGACCCTATTTAACGGCGAAATTGGACAAACACTATAAATTTTATCGTTCGGCAATTTCCTCCAGCAAGCTATCTATTGCCGCTGCTTGCCCCTGGTTGCCATTATCTTCGTATATTTCTAATGCTTGTTCTAAAGCCTCGATCGCCTCATCATCTCTATTTCTTGCCTTTAATGCTACACCCAGCTTGTGATAACCCTCTGGACGTTCGGGGGCTAGTTCGATCGCCTGGCGAAACTGAATAATGGAGCGAGAGTAGTTTTTTTGCGCGAGGTAAATCGTGCCAATGCCTTCAATTGCCGGGATGGTTTCTGGTGCGAGTCGTCTCACCCATTTATACTCGGTCAAAGCTCGGCTCAATTCTCCCTGTTGATAGAGAATATCAGCAATTTTGAGGGAGATAATATGATTTCGGGGCGCAAGTCTTTTGGCTGCCTCTAAAGTTTCTAGTCCTGAGGCGATATCACCCAAATTTAGCTGAGCTTTAGCTAGCTGTAATCTAAGATTAGATTCATAGGGTTGCTGTTCGATGGCGCGTTCTAATAATTGAATGGCTTCGGGGTAGCGCCGTTGTTCGAGCAAGATACTAGTAGCAACCTGATAGGCGGCTTGATTTTGGGAGTCTAAAGCTAAAACGTTTTGATAGGTTTCGAGAGCGCGATCATATTCTGTCGCCCTTACTAACACGACTCCTAAACCTAGATGATTCTGTAAATTTTCTGGTTCTAAAGCGATCGCCTTTTCATAAGCTTCGGCGGCATCGAGGTTTTTGCCGACTTTTCCCAGACAATAGCCTAGAGCATGATACAACTTGGGATCGTCTGGGGTTAATTCTACTGCCTGTAGATAGGCTTCAATCGCTTCGGGATAATCTTCCCTTAAAGTTTGAACGTAGCCGATGCCAGAAAATATTTGAGCATTGTCATCATCTAGATCGGCGGCTTTTTCGTAGCTTTCCAAAGCTTTATCGTATTCCTGGGACTCAACATATTCTTTTCCCTCGAGCAAGAGATTATTGAATTCGAGCTTATTAACTTGAGCCAGAAGCTGATTCGGTTGTCCGATAGCCCAGACAGTAAAAATAGCAGCCCCGAAAGACAGAGATAAAAGACGCAGTTTGGAACCCATAACGATAAGAATTAGCTACTTTGTAGGTACAGACAGTCAAAAGCGATCTGTTAAATTAAGTAGCCAAATATTAACCTGTAATTTGGTATTTTATCGTCCGGTTTAGAGATTATTTTTTGCTTCTTGAGCTACCTGTTCGGATTCGTCATTGACTAATTTAGCGATCGCCTGTTGAGCTTGATCTCCCCCAAGTCTGCCGAGCGCCTGGACTAAACGAAATCGGATTTGCCAGTCTTCATGTTCGACAAAGTTAGTTAACAGCGGGATAGCTCGTTCGTCTCCCAGTTCTCCCATAGAACCAATTGCCGCAGTCTGTAGAAGATTATTATTAGAATGGAGGGCTTCTTCGAGGAGAGCAAAGCTCTTCGGGTCGCCCAATTCTCCCAGGGCTGCAATAATACTAAACTGTACTAACCATTCAGAAGTATCATGATAAACCCGGTCTAGATCCTCAAAGGCTTCATCTAGTTTTAAGCCACCAATGGCATCGGCAGCGGCTGCCTGGACGTCGGGTTCTGGATCATTAAATAGGCGATCGCGCAGAAGAGTTAAAGAAGTAGCTTTATCCGTTACCCCCAGGGTATCTAGTTGACTGACAGCGGCGTAACGTACGCGGGTATTATCATCGGTAATTAAAGGCTGTACCATAGCGAAGGCAGTTTCTGAGTCGATTTGCCTTAACTGGTTCAAGCCGCGAATTCTTTCGCCAAAGTCTTCAGAGTTGAGTAAGTCTTTGACCGATTCTGGTGTAATGCTCATATTGTTAATTTCTTAATTGCAGATAAATCTTGACGGTAATTTAAGTAAATTTTTAGTTGATTTTAAAAGTCGATTCCTAAACTGGATCTTAAAGCTAATTGCTGTAATTATTTAACTGGCAATAATCAGGAACACTTATCCCGCCGCCATCATTTTAATTACGTCTCCTTGAGTAATGATGCCAACCAGTTCAGACTGTTCATTAACTACGGGTAAACGACGCACTTTTTTATCATGCATAATTTTCGCAGCTTCCCGTACTGCTTTATCTGCCCGAATCGTTGCCGGATTACCGCTCATTGCCTCCCCTACGGTTTGCCCCAAAGCCTTGTGTACTGACTCGTTGTGCTTGGCCGGATTTTGCAGATAAATAATACTATCGAGAAACATAACGTAGGGCGGAGTATCTACCCCTGTTTCCTGCCAAGTTAGGTCTGTTTCCGAAATTACCCCAACCAACTGCCCTTGCTTATCGACTACGGGTAAGCCGCTGATTTCTCGCTCTGCCAAAATCTGAATTGCTTCCTGTAATGAAGTTTCTGGAAATACCGTAATTGGTTCGGTAGTCATGATTTCGGCAACGGTTTTGCTCATGCTTTATTCTTAAATCGTATAGTTTGCTACTCTATTTCAATCTAGCGCGAATTGCCTTTTTGGAGCCTACCCCGTCACTATATTTAGTAATTAGCGATCGCCTCCTGCTTACTGTTGACTGTTGACTGTTAACTGTTGATTGAAAAGATTGTTAACTAACAAACTCGATATCTGGTATCAAAGGGTCTTTGACAATACCAAAGCCGGCGTATTTCCAGCGAGACATTAATCCTTTAAGCTGCATAGGAGAGGCAGTTTCTACCGTCAGGCGATCGCTAAATTCACGACCGTGAGTATTGATATAGCTCATGGCATCGTAATCATGTTGAAATACAAGCAGATAACTGGCTTCAATGCCGCTTTTTTCCGGCAGGCGGGCGACGAGATATTTACCATCTTGCCGAGAACGAATTAGATAGTTTATCTGTAGTAACATAATTGCTGTCTGGCTCCTGCGCTCTCCTCCACGACAGTTCCAGCTTATCGAACTAAGGTCTATTTCAGATCGTCTAATTTTATTTTAGGGTCTACGGCTTTTAACAACAGATCGGCTAATAGGTTGCCCACAATTAGCATCGTTGCTCCCATCATCAGACTAGCCATAACTAAATATTTGTCTTGAGCCTGAACTGCCTGTAGGGTTAATCTGCCCAAACCCGGCCAGTTAAAGAAAAATTCGGCAATAAAAGAACCCCCAAGCAAGCTAGCAAATTCAAAACCCAGCAACGTGATGAGCGGATTGATGGCGTTACGTAGGGCATGAACGTAAATTACCTTGTTTTCTGGCAAACCCTTCGCCCGAGCAGTTTGAATATAGTCTTGGCGTAAAACATCGAGCAATTGTCCCCGGGTTAGGCGTTGCAAACCGGCAAAGCTAGTAACGCTCAAAGCCAAAGTTGGGAGGATAAGATGCCAGGCGATATCGACAATTTTACCCAGCCAAGATAGCTGTTCATGGTTGACACTGGTCATACCACCAACGGGAAACAGAGGAGATAAAAACTGAGCGATAATCAAGAAAATTAGCGCCGTAATAAAGCTGGGGAAACCCTGTCCGAGATAGCTGACAATCCGCAGAAATCTATCGGCTAAACTGTTTTGCTTAACGGCACTGAGAATGCCGAGGGGAATAGCGATCGCCCAAGTTAGAAAGATAGAAGATAATGCTAAGAGTAGTGTAGCGGGGACTCTTTCTAGCAGCAGGGAGGATACGGAACGAAAATAAACAAAGCTCTGACCAAAATCCAACCGAGTCATAATCCGCCAAAGCCAGCGGCAATATTGTACCCAGGCGGGCTTATCTAAACCGAACTGTTGGCTAAGTGCCGCAATTCTTTCTTGGGTAATTTGGGGGTCTTGTTTTAAAGTATCGAGATAATCTCCCGGGGCGATCTCCGAAATGATAAAGCAGAGGGCGGAAGCTAATAAAAGAGTTATGGCTGCCTGCAACAGACGCTTAACTACATAGAGTAGGGTTTCGTTCTGCGATAGATTACTAACCAGGGAAACACGTCTCCCCACACTACGATTGTGAGCCATAAACAGGTTGGATCTTCTCGATGATTACGACAGCAGCACTTTGTTAAAAAGTCCCCTAAAGGCGATCGCCAGACTTAATAGCAAGCTACATAGCTCAATCTAGGCAAAATAAGCCACAATCCAAAACAGACTATCGACTAAAATCGTGCTTAAAACTGCTCCGGCGAATGCCCACCAGTGTAGCTCAGTTTTCTTCAATGCCCACCAGCTAAGCCCAAGTAGAATATTGACTAGTACGATCGCCCAACTAATCCCCCACAGGGTCTGCACCTGTCCCAATGCGGCTTTGAAAATAGGCGATGCTAGTTCGGGGTTTAAATCCACCGTCATTAATTTCCGCCAGTAGGGAATAACGTCAACCAGGTAGAAATACAAATCGGTAATGCCAGTGCCCAATAGAGAACCGAGATAGAAAAAATTGCCAACCTTACCCCAGCCACGCCAAATACACCACAGCGCAAAGGGCAAACCAATCGCCTCAATCGGCATATGAATTAGAGGCTCTGCTCTTAGCCACCCCCAATAGATAGAGCCAGCCAGCCAACTCCAGCTAAAACCGAGAATAATATCTCCCCACCAACGTTGGGGAAAACGGCGATCAAGATATGCTCCCAAGCCGACCCAAAATAAGGTCAAAATTAGGCTTAATTCTGGAAACAGCCGTACAATCGGAGCCTGAAAAAATACCGGTACGGAAACTAAAAAAGAAGCAGTAAAAAATACGCGCCATGCTTGTTGCCCCTGACTTGTCTGTAGAGGTAGATCGAGAATTGGAGCAGTTTTGGCTGATTGACAATCGGAAGTTGAGGAAGATGTCACAGGCTAAATGTGGATGATTAGAGTGCAGACAGACAAATACTTATTTTTGTTACTTATCTTTACTTTTATTAAGTTACCACAGTTTTTTGGGAGGGGATCTCTCTAACAAAAATCGGTACAACAGTTATCGGAG
>JBCBIN010000183.1:0-7224 GCA_038524555.1 Cyanobacteria bacterium J06623_7
GTTTCCTGCTGGGCCACAATGACCATGAGCACGGCACCAAAGATAACGCACAACAGGAAACTATTTTGGTCGATATTTTGGGTGAAGGTACAACCTTTAACGGCCGAACACCGATCTGGACTCTAGTTATCGATACTGTATCCCACAATCGACCCTGGTTGGGCTATGGCTACGGCGGCTTCTGGACTTCTGATGCTGGGGCACACGTAATTGTTAATACCTGGGCTTCGGATTCAGGAATTCGAGATAACTTCAATGCCCACAGTGTGTATATTGAAATGTTTGCCTATTTAGGTTGGATTGGCACAATTTTGTATGCCCTCGTTTTTATCAATGTCGGGATTAAAGGCATGGTGTTATTGTTGGCTCGCAAAAAACTAGAATATTTCTGGCTATTCCAATTTTTAATGTTTATTACCTGGGCTAGTTTGGCTGATGTGGGGTTGGGGATTAGCGCCACCAACGCCTATGGCATTCTCTCCATTGCAGCCTGTCTTTCTGTATCTCTCGAATACCAGCGGTTGCAAAAAAAACAGTTGCCCAGACCTGCTACCAGAACCATGGAAGGGTCAATTTCGAGCTAGCAACATGGGGCAGATAATCGAGAAAGCGATCGCTATGGCTAGAAGTCGGATCGAAGATTGCGCTTTCCAGCAACTTGTTTGCCTAGCTTTGAACTACATCCAGGTCTATTGAGCTACAGTCTTTCAGGGCGCTCTTTAATTCTTGTAGCTATTTATTTTTATCTTTATCTCCTATCTACCTACTACCCTAGTGAATATCATGCAGCAGTGCTCTAACTCTCTAACTGCTAACACTACAGTTATTTTTCTCCACCTGCCCAAAGCAGCGGGGACGACACTCAAAGATATTTTGCACCGTCAGTATCGGCAAAATGAAATTTACGAATTAAACCATACCCAATTTATTCAAGCTCAAGCCGAATTTGCCCAATTAAGCCACATAGAAAAAGCCAAAATCAAGCTACTTATGGGTCATATGTATTTTGGACTGCATGAGTTTACGACTGCCCCCGTTACCTACATAACTATGTTGCGCAATCCCATCGATAGAGCTATTTCCTACTATCATTTTGTGAAAAACCTGACCGGTCATCAAGATTCTGAATTAATTAGGTCTAAAAATATCAGTCTCAAAGAATATTGTCAGATGCAGCGGGAAAATATGTGTAATGGTCAAACTAGGTTTCTCTCGGGCACGCGGGAATTTGAAAGCTGTAGTTTCCATCAGCTAGAGCTAGCCAAACAAAATTTGCAAAAATATTTTGCTCTGGTGGGTATTCAGGAAAGATTTGACGAAAGTCTGCTGCTGTTACGAGCTAAACTAAACTGGAAAAAATCGCCTTTCTATTATCGACGCAACACTAACCGCACTAAATCTTACGCACAGTTAGGAATTAGCACCGACACCCTGGCTACCATTGAAAAATATAATGCCTTAGATTTAGAGCTATATGAGTATGCTTATAAAATGTTCGCCCGGGAGCTCGCGCAACACGAACAAAATCAGCAAAAATTGCGCTTATTCAAACTGAGCAATCAGCTCTACGGGAGGTATTCCATGTTCGCGCAAAAGTTAATCTTTCAATAGTCCCAAAATCTCTCACCAAGTAATCTCATAGTAACTAAAGATTGAGGCTCAACCAAATTCAATGTCCATACCATTAGCTTTTGTCGTTTGTACCGAACCAGGTCGATTAGAAAAACAGTCGCAAATTTTGGCTGCTAGTATTCGTAAGTTTGGAGGTAAGTTAAAAGACACCCCCATCTATAGCTTTCATCCCCGCCAGGGCGATCCGGTTGCCGCCGAAACTATCGCCCAGTTTGCCAAGTTGGGTGTAAAGCACCAGCAGGTAGTCCTCAACGCCAAATACCACGACTACTATCTGGCCAACAAACCCTATGTTTGCGCTCACGCCGAGGCAACTATCGATGCAGAAATTATTGTCTTTCTAGATAGCGACAAATGCTTTTTTGCCGAACCAACCGAGTTTTTGTTGCCGGATAATTACAATATTGGTTTGCGAGTCGAATATGGTCGGGGGATTGGCTCGACCGGTACGCAAGATATTCAGGATGACTACTGGCAAGAACTCTATCAGACTGTTGGGGTACGCCAAGAAAGATTTGTCACCACACCGATTGGCCAGAAAAAGATTCGTGCCTACTGGAATTCTGGCATGGTCGCAGTCAGACGCAGTGCGAAAATTTTTCAAACCTGGCTCACTAACTTTGAACGGGTGATGGAGGCCGGTATTATGCCCAAGCAAGGCAATTACATGCTCGAACAATCTTCTCTCTCGGCCACAGTATGTGCTCTTGAGGAAGAAGTATTTACCTTCTCTCCCGCTTATAGCTATCCCCTGCCCTTACACAATCGTCTATCCCCTGAATTTAAGCTGACTAGCTTTGACCAAATAGTTTCCATTCACTATTTTGGGCTATTTTACTATCGCAACTGGCAGCAGGAACTGGATAAAATAAAAAAAATTGACAAAAACTCTGCCAAATATGAATGGTTGCGTCAGACAATTTGGGACTACGATCTTGAATATAAGCCAATTACAACCAAATATTATTACCTGCTCAAGAAAATTGAAAAGAGACTGAGACAGTTTAATATCAAAATCAATATTGCCGATTTAGTCAAGCCAGAAAATAGCTAAATTTTACCTGCTTTTCTTACTTTGAGCGGCAGTAGACCAATTTTTATCCTCTCAATCTATGGTTACCAAGAACAATATTGCTGTGTCCCTTTTAGAGGGAATAAAAATAGATAGAGCAGGTAGCAAACCCAACAGAAGCAGCACTGTCATACTGTCACTGACTAAATTGGGAACATTACCCGCTCGGAATAGAGGTTGAAATTAAATTGAACTTTTACTTAATCAGTTCGACATAGGTATTTAGCCCTGCTTGCCCGTCACGAGTTTCCAATCCGGCTAAAACGTCATAATCAGATTCGCCAAAGGCTTTGAAGTTAACTTCCCTAAAGCCAATATGTTTAGCTACGGTAGTCAGCTCCTCTCGGGAGTAAAAATGAAGATGTCCCCAAGCTGTATAGGCTTCTTCTTTAGCCTGAATTACAGTTTTATAATCGGCATCTGGGTAGTGCTTATCTAGTACACCTTCTAAACCAGGAAAAGCCAAACGCAGGACGCCACCGGTCTTAAAAGTACGAAAACATTCGCTGAGGAAGATAATCGAATCTACCTGCTGAAGGTGTTCGATAAAATCTTCGGCAAAACCGTACTCAAAATGATTGTCGGGAAAAGGATGTCTGGAGGCTAAATCGACCGAATAGTAAATCGTATTATCGGGCAAAATAAAAGAATTTTTACGATGGAAATCGACGTTAATCCAGTCTTGCAGGTATTTACCACCACAGGCATAGTTGATGCGCTCAATGCCTTTATGTTCTAGATGCTTAATACCATTAGTTTTACCAATAAACTTTTTACTATTAAAACTACTGTAATTTTGACCGAATTCGTAATCATTAATTAAGGGCAGCTTACTGATGAGCTTGAATAACAGAAAAGACCTAGTTTTTATCATAAATTTTACCTTGTTAAATTACTAAACATTTGACTAGTACATTATCATTACCGGAAAGCTACAAACCTATGCAGAACGAGCATTTTAAGCCGATAAAAACCGATCCCGGTATGCTGCTACAGTCTATTTCCAAACTATAGGAGCTAAATTATTGCCGATAGAGCAAAACTATTCATTCGAGCATTGCCTTTACAATCACGTCTCTCGAACAAGACTAACTTTACCAATTTGAATTATCTTTAAGCAAGATCTCATGGAACAAATTTAGCTAAATAAAATAAATTATTAGAGAACCCAAAGGCTTAGTTAGAACCTCAATAAACTGGATTATAATGATTGACTGCCATGAAAGTAGCTATTTTTACTACAGACGCAAATATCTTAGTAGTAATTTCGATGATATTTTAGTGCTGTCAGAGAAAATAAATGACGATCACACCAGCACATTACTTACTTAGCCAACTTACAATCGATATGCTCTTGTATTTTGATTTACTCCCAATGATTCAAGCTCAATTGAACCGCCAAGATTACCCAAAAACCTCGTGCCGAAAACTTTAATGTCCCAATGGAGCAATCAGTCCCCAGACAAAAACAAAGCGACAGTATCACATCCATGTATTTTGGTGTAGAGCTGTTGGTAGAATAGTAAGTTAATATCAAATTTTAAACCCTACATTTTAAGCGTTTTTTAGCAAGACTATGACCAAAACTCCTGAGCCTGTAGGCGATAGCCGATTGGCTATTATTATGACCTGCCATAATCGCCGCGAGCTAACCCTTTCCTGTTTGGAACGTTTGAAGCAACAGCAGGTAAACTACACTGTGTATTTAGTTGACGATGGCAGCACGGACGACACTTCCCCAGCAGTACGTCAAGATTATCCAGAGGTAAAGCTCTTGTCTGGAGACGGCAATCTCTTCTGGGCGGGAGGAATGCGTCTAGCGTTTGGGGAAGCGTTAAAAGGTGACTACGATTATTACGTCTGGCTCAATGACGACACTATGTTGAATCCCGATGCTTTTAAAACTCTGCTGGCTATTCATCGTGACTTAAGTGCTCGTGGTTATGATGACTCTATAGTTGTTGGTTCGACCCAAGACCCTCTAACCGGGAAGCCGACCTATGGTGGTGCCGTTAAGTCCAAACGCTGGTACTCCAATAAACTGGAGTTTTTAGAGCCGGGGAACGAGCTTCAGGAATGCGATACGATGTATGGGAACTGCGTGTTTATTCCCCGCGCGGTGGCTCAAAAAGTAGGTAACATTGACTCTGCATACGTACACTCCCTCGGGGACATTGATTACGGTTTGCGGGCGCGCCAGGCAGGATGCACGGTTTGGGCGGCACCGGGTTTTGTGGGCACCTGTGCTCAGAATGCAGTTGCGGGTAGCTGGATCGACCCCAATTTATCTGTCAGACAACGCCTGAAAAAAGTAGTTCAGGTTAAAAACTTTCCTTTCTCTCCCTGGACGGCATTTACCAAAAGACATTCTGGTTCTTTCTGGTTTTTCTTCTGGTGTCTACCCTATATTAGAGCCATTATCGGTTACCGGGATTTGAGTATTTCTCCCACCTTTTCTGCCGATGCACCCGCCGCAGAAGAGCAAAATAAATAGTATGAGGGGAAAATGGGGCAACATCGGACTTTGGGGAAGCATTGCTATAGTAGCAGCAGCGATCGCTCTGGCTATCCCGACTATCGCTACCGGGTCAGAAATTCGTGTCGATACAGCCCAGGTAATAGGAGAAATCGAGCATAACTTAGGGCTAGGACTCAATTTTGTTGGTGATCGCCCAGACATTATTCAGCCATTACAAGAGCTTAATTTAAGCAGTTTGCGCTACGCGACCAATGAATACTATCTCTTCGACCCTCAAGCGCCAGCGGTGCCCAAGGTAGCGATCCAAGACCCGAGTTTGTGGCAGGTCAAAAGCTTTGCTAAGGATGATGGTAGCTGGTGGAGTAAGCTAAGCTTTGATCGCTTTATGGAAATCTGTCAGGCAACCAATGCCGAACCGTTTGTGGTGGTAGGGATAGATGCGATCGCCTATCGTGGTAACGCACCCCATGCAACTAAGGCAGAGATTATTAACGCAGCCGCTAACTGGGTCGGATATGCTAATCTCACCCAGAAATATCAGGTTAAATATTGGGAAATTGGCAACGAAAGCGATATTGTCTATCACGAACAGATTGGCTGGACTCCCGAAGCCTACGGTGAAACTGTTATACAGCTAGTCCAAGCCATGAAAGCCGTAGATCCAGATATAAAAGTTGGCGTTAACGGCATGAGGATTCAAGAAAATGACGATTGGTGGCAGCGATTGATGCCCATTGTCAAAGACCAAGTAGACTTTTTGGTGACCCATCAATATTCGTGGCAGGAAAACTATACTGACTGGCAACAGGCTAACGACCGCTACGACTATAACCTGCAAGATGCAGCAGAGGCGATCGCCAATCACAACCCAGGATTAACCCTAAGCGTTACTGAAAACAGCTCGTTCAATCCTAATATCACCCACACCAACAATACCTGGAAAATGCTGCACAACTTTGAAATGTTGGGGCAGAGTCTCAGTACGACGAAGGTAGACTACATTCATTTTTGGACTTCACGCTGGCTTGAACAAGACCCTCTAGCGGAAGATAATAGTGCTTTTGATGATAACTACCAGCTAACACCCATGGGCTATGCCCTCAAAGTTTGGAATCAGTTTCTGCAACCACAGATGCTCGCCACAACTACAGCCGGCAAAGGAATTAGTGCCTGGGCTACCTATAGTCCGGATGCTCGCTCTTTAAATATCTTGCTGGTAAACAAACAACAAACCCCTAAAAAAACGACGATAGCGATCGATAACTATGCTCCTCAAGGTCGCTGGCTTCAGCCGATGGTGCTTCAAGGCCCTAACCCCGAGGCAACGGCTGTTACCTGGAAACAATCCGGTTCGGCATTGGTCTGGGGCCAGAAAATTAGAACGAAGCTTCCGCCCCTATCGGTAACGGCGATATCCTTGACCAGTAATTAGCTTGATGTATGGTCGTCAACACACGGCATTAAAAACCTGCACCAAGCGATCGCCTATAAAATATATTTAGCCGTGGTCAAATTCTTGTATAATTACTGTTGGTTTAGTATGTAAAATAATCCTTAAATTAATTTATCGGAGGCTTAATTGGAGTCAGAGGCAAGGTTTAAATTAAAAGTTCTGTGGTTAGATAAGAACGTAGCGATCGCCGTAGATCAGGTAGTAGGAAAGGGCACCAGTCCTCTAACAGCTTATTACTTTTGGCCCCGCAATGACGCTTGGCAGCAGCTAAAAGACGAACTGGAATCGAAGCACTGGATTGAAGAGGCAGAAAGTATTGATATTCTCAACCAGGCAACGGAAGTAATTAACTTCTGGACAGAAAGAGGTAAGACTACGCCTATGACCCAGGCGCAAACTAAGTTCCCCAACATTGTATTTACCGGGACTAACTAAGCTTACAGTTACTAGCAATTCAAAGGCGATCGTGCAGGTTATCTCTAAAGTGCAAGATTGAGAGGTAGACAATATAGCGATCGCTATCAAAGCAATAGAAAATAAATTAGGGCAGATAACCTAGCGTTGTTCTGCCCTTTTTGTCGTCGGTAT
>JBCBIN010000184.1:0-7202 GCA_038524555.1 Cyanobacteria bacterium J06623_7
TAGAGTCAAATCATCGAGAAACTTGGTGTCATCATGCTTGAGCATCAGCGAGGGTAACAAAATTCCCTCTCCTAAATCTTGCGCTGCTAAACCAGCTAATAAATCTTGTCCGGTTAACAAACCCGTAACGGTAATTTCTTGTCCCCAATATTGACTATTTAACGCCACCAAATTTATTTCCAGCTTATCTACTCGGTTTAACTGCTTTACCAGTGGTTGAAACGCTTGTTCGACGGCATTCCCCACGACCCAAGTAAAACGACGGGGTTGACTAATGCGCTCGGGTAAAAGTTCGGTAGCTTTAGCCTGAAACTGCTTAATAAATAGGCGAATCGAACCGACACCATTGCCAATTTGCGGATAGTCCTCGTAATGAGACTCAGGGGGAACATCTTGGCGCGCAATGAGAAACCACTCGTCAGCCAACCAGGCAAAAGTACTGCCAAACTGCTGCTTAAATTTATCCTGTAGCTGCTGTACTTGGTTGATTACCTCGATCGCCTTAGACTGGCTCACGGGAATTAGTTCATCTTCTGGGGGACGAAATTTAGTCAAGCCAACGGGAACTACCGCCGCCGAGATAACCGCCGGAATTTCTCCTTGATGGAAAGATGCTAAATCGAGTAGAGTTCGCTCTAAATGCTCGCCGTCATTGATTCCTGGACAGACAACTACCTGAGCGTGGATTTGTAAGCGTCGTTCTTGAAACCACTGTAGCTGAGTCATAATTAGTCCCGCACGCTCGTTTTTCAGCAGCCGAGTTCTAATTTTTGCTTCGGTAGCGTGGATAGAGACAAAGAGAGGCGACAAACGCATTTGCTCGATTCGCCGCCATTCTCGTTCGGGCAAATTGGTGAGAGTCAGATAGCTGCCATAGAGAAAGCTCAGACGGTAATCATCATCTTTAAAGTAGAGGCTTTGACGCTTACCGGGAGGCTGTTGGTCAATAAAGCAAAAAGGACAGCGATTGGTACATTGAATCAAGCCGTCGAATAATGCCGTTTCAAACTCTAAACCGAGGTCGTCATCATAATCTTTTTCAATTTCGATTTGATGCATTTCCCCTGCTGCATCTACCACTTCTAACTCTAGATATTCGTCGCTACATAAGAAGCGATAGTCAATTAAATCTCGCGGCTGGGTTTGATTGATCGAGACGATCGCATCACCGGCTTCAAAGCCAATTTCGGCGGCAATTGAATCGGGTAAGACACGGCTGATTTTGGCGGGTTGGAGGGCGGCTGAACTCATTGATGCAAGGTAATGTCTTCAATAATTATCTCGCGCCAAGACTCAAAGACGCAAAGAGATTTTACGCTGGGAGGAATATTTTTTTCTGATGATTCAAATAAGAAGCAAATTGTCTTAAACCCATCCTCGGGCTACGGCGACTAAAATAACTACGCCAAACGCCAATCTGTACCAGACAAAAACCCACGTACTACGACGTTTGAGAAACTCTAATAACCAGGCGATCGCTAAATAAGAAAATATCGCGGAAGATATTAGCGCACCAATTAGGGGCACTAGCTCAAAACTGCTTCCCTCAGCGGGACTAATTAGCTCTCTTAACTCCACTAAGCCGGAGAGCAAGATTGCAGGAATCCCCAACAGGAAAGAAAATCTGGCGGCGGTAGCGCGATCTAGATTGTTAAATAAGCCCGCAGTCATTGTCGAGCCAGAACGAGAAACCCCAGGGATAATGGCTAAAGCCTGGGCTAAACCGACTAAAATGCCGTCTTTAACCGTTAAATCTTTAAAATCACGCTTCTGATTGCCGATACTTTCTGCCAGGGCTAACAATAACGCCATTACGATGGAAACGATCGCGATCGAGGGCATGCTTCGGAGGGTGCTTTCATAAAAAGCTGGTTCAAAAATCTTGAGCAATAGCCCTAGGGTAACAATAGGTATCGTACCAACGACAATCCCCACCGCGAGCCAAAAATCTTTTGAGTCATAGTCTGAGTTACGAATCGCAGCAACCATGCCTCGGGTAATTTGACTTAAATCCGACCAGAAATATGAAAGTACCGCCGCGACGCTACCGAGTTGAATTACAGCAATAAAAGATACTCCCGGATCCCCCCAACCAAAAAAAACCGGCACGGCTTTAAGATGTGCCGTACTGCTAATTGGAATAAATTCTGTTGCTCCCTGAACGAAACCTAAAACGATCGCCTGCAACAAATTTACCTGATTTACGGCTTCGACTATAGAACCATTTTGAGCGATCGATTCGGATGCAGTAGCAAAAGCTAAACTAGAGCCAAATTGATTGAATACAAAGCTAAATATCAGACCACAGCCCAAACATAGAATTAGACCAGTATATATCTTAGTCCGATTAAACATAAAAATAATGGTTTTAAATCAAAACGTCGCTCGATTCTTAAGTTTATCTGGGAATCTATAAATACCCAAGTATTTGGCTTATTAATGAAAAATGGAAGATAAATTTTAGATATTATAAGAAAAGTGAGTACACTAAGAAGTTACTAATAACCACAGTATTTATTTGGTAGACGAATGAGTTATGCAACCTCTTCCGCTAGAGCCGAAATTAATGAACTGCGTCGTTTGAAAACTTTGCTGCCCCCGGAACTCCAAAGTTGGGTCATTGTTGAAGGTTCCACCGAAGTCAATCCCCCTCTAGTTCGCAGCGAGGAAATTGGTAAAGACGAAATCGAGATTCAGATCGATCTGGCAAAATGGGATAGTTTGGCGATCGACCAGCGCAATCTCCTGTTCTGGCATGAAGTGGCAAGAGTTCAAAACGATACGATTCCCAAAGAAGGTTGGGAAATGGCGGCTCTGGCGATCGGTCTTGGTGGCGCGGTGGGAGAATTGTGGGTGCAGGATGGTTTGCTCCTATTACTTGCCCTATCTCTCTGTGGTATTTCTGGCTACCGTCTCTGGCAAAAAAATAGCAGCGAAAAAACTATTACTGAAGCAATTGAAGCCGATGAAAAAGCGATCGCTCTGGCAACTCGGTTTGGCTATTCGTTACCCAATGCCTACAAGAGTTTGGCTAGCGCCCTCAGAAGTCTGATCGAAATGACCCCCAGTCGTCGCAAACGCAAGAAGTATGAGGAAAGGCTTCAGGCTCTACGTCGCAGTGCTGCCAGGGATCAGGCTCGGACTAAAGAAGGTAGGGAACCGATCGGCAGAAGAGACAATCGCCTTTAAGACCTGTTTCTCGATTCAACTAGCCCGCTGGCAAATGTCAATATCTCACTATGTACCGGCAATTTTTTACCTCAGAGTACAGATTTAGTGTTAAATTATGTTAATAAAAATCAATAGATGCGAATAAAATTATGTGTTTGGGTAAATTAATGGTATCGTTCCCAGGACTGCACATAAGTAATTTAATTCAGTTCTTTAGTTTGAAGTAGACAGATTGATTCCAATCGATTTGAAAGAAGTACGGTTTAATTTTGCCTATCGCTAGAATTGAGAGTTAATGATTGACGAGACACCAGAAATCTTGTTTCCGCTATCGGATTTAGAAAGCATTCCCATTGTAGAAATCCCCGAACGTTTGACAGTTTTAGAAGCTCTAGTCTTTAAACAAACTGTAGGTAAACTGCTGCAACAGGATATTCCTCAGCAAGAAATACTTCTCGATTTTAGTAAGACTAGATTTATCGATAGCAGCGGCATTGGTGCTTTGATTGCTAACTTTAAATCAGCTCAGGCTCAAAACATTAAGTTAATTCTCGAGTCCGTGCAGCCTCCGGTAATGGCAACTCTCTCAATGACCGGTTTGGTGGATATCTTAAGCATTCGATCTTCTGAAAAATGGTCGCCCAAGGAATCTCCCGAAACTCATCCTTCGGTTAGGTCGATCGTCAAGCGAGGTATCGATATTCTCGGGGCAATTGTTGGTCTGACGATTACGGGCATTATTCTTCTGCCTGTGGCGATCGCCATTAAAGCTACTAGTGAAGGGCCGATTTTATTCCATCAAACCCGCTGTGGCTGGATGGGTCGCAAGTTTCAAATTTGGAAGTTTCGCTCGATGTATGCCAACGCCGAAGCGCTAAAAAAGCAAATTGAGAATCAAGCCAGCGGCGCTTTTTTTAAGAACGACAATGACCCACGTATTACGCCGGTGGGTAGTTTTTTGCGTCGTACTAGCCTGGATGAATTTCCCCAATTTTGGAACGTGCTCAAGGGAGATATGAGCTTAGTAGGAACTCGCCCACCAACCCCCGAAGAGGTCGAAACTTATCAGATTCCTGAATGGCAGCGGCTCAATGTTAAACCCGGCATGACTGGAGAATGGCAGGTGTACGGTCGCTCTCAGGTTAAAAACTTTGAAGACGTAATTAAGCTCGACCTGAGATATCAGCGTAACTGGAGTCTGGGTTACGATATTAAGCTAATTGTGAGAACCATCATGATTATTTTTCGTAAAGACAACGGGGCAATGTAGAGAGAGAAATTTTTACACCGATGGTACAAAATGAGCCGGGTGGCTTGATGTATGAGTGGCAAGTAAATTACAGTATTTCTTAAAATATCTATTAGATCTTTAAGAGCCAAACTTTTTAATGAGCCAGCAGCAGTCCGAAATTACCATTGCTATTGTCGGTGATGTTCACAATCAATGGTCGGAAACAGATAACCTCGCGCTAGAACATCTGGGTGTAGACCTGGCTCTATTTGTCGGAGATTTTGGCAATGAGGCGATAGAGGTAGTGCGTCAGATAGCCGCCGTCTCGGTTCCTAAGGCAGCGATTATGGGCAATCATGATGCTTGGTATAGTGCCTCTTCTTGGGGCAGACAGAAAGCACCCTACGATCGCGATAAAGAAGATCGAGTACAGCAGCAGCTCGATTTATTGGGTGAGGCTCATGTTGGCTTTAGCAAGCGAGATTTTCCCTCGCTCAATTTAGCCGTAGTTGGCAGTCGTCCCTTTAGCTGGGGTGGCAATACCTGGAGAAATAGCGAATTTTATCGCGATCGCTACGGAATTAAAAACTTTACTGAATCAACCGAACAGATCGTCCAATCTGCCCAATCTGCCGCTGCCCAGGATCTAATTTTTATCGCTCACAATGGCCCAACGGGTTTAGGTAGCAGTACTGAATCTATTTGTGGTCGTGATTGGAAAGAAGAAGGGGGGGACTATGGCGATCCAGATCTAACGGAAGCGATCGCCCAGGTCAAACAGCTAGGCAAATCTATTCCTCTCGTAACTTTTGGGCACATGCACCACGAGTTAAAAATCCCCCGGGGTAAACGCCGTAAAATTGTTGAAGTTCGCGATCGCACTGTCTATTTAAATGCTGCCTGTGTACCTCGGGTAGTTCAGTCTGCCGCCGGCTCGAAATGTAGTTTTTCGCTGGCTAGATTGCAGTCTGGAGTGGTTACTAGCATCTCTCTGGTGTGGCTAGATTGTCATTTTGCCCTCGAATCAGAAGAAGTACTCTACCAAAAATAAAATCGGAACGAATTATGGTTCGTCCCGAAACTCTGTTACCGACAAGATAATTAGTTTTACTAAGGTAAAGATTGTCTTGACCCTATCTTGCCGCAGTTGTCGTTAAATCTGCTTCTGCTGCTGCGGAACGTTCTGATTGTAGCTGCTTCATCGTGCGCTTACAGTTAATAATGCCAAAAGCAAGCCAGAAAATTAATAAAGCGGCGGTTCCTAGTAAGACCGGGATAGGCCCAAAGCGAGCTAAGAGAGCGGGAGCGGCAGCAGTAAATAAACCTCCACCAACAATCGGCTCGAAAAACAATTGCTTGTAGGCAAAGCTTTCAAATGCCCCCGTACGATTTTCTGGATCGACCATCCGAATTAAGAGAATCCCCGTAGCGGTTACCCCCATCGATTGCCCCATGTCGCCAATCCCTCGCTCAAACCAGTAGACAGGCAGAATTTTGGGCGCGAGATATATAAATGCCAGAACATTCCAGGTAATACCAACAATCGACAGAGTTAAAAAGATACCCAGGTTGGCACCCAAGACGGCAAGATTAATGGAAGCGAGGGCGGTAACAACCAAAAGATCTAAGGCTACCCCGGCAATTCTTTCCTGCAATCGACGAATAACCAATACATCCAGATCGAGACGCTTCATCACCACCTGAATGATAATGCCGCCGATTAAAGCCATGGGAAATAGAGGCACCGCACCAATTAACTCTAGACCGTTTCTACCCCAGGTAGCCGACTCAATCAAAGTCATGACCTGGAGAATTAGCCAACCGATCGCGATCGCCAACCCTGTAAAGCCAAAGTTGAGAGAAAGAGGATCGATTAAGAAATTACGCATCAGGCGCGACCTTTTTGCCAAGACAGCACTAGTTTCTACAGGAGCCGTTTCCTGGAACTGAGCATCACCATCAGGCACTTCTGTTGGTTCGGACTGAATATAGCCCTTTTTACGACCCCAGTGAGCTAGTAACGTCCCAAAAATGATGCCGGAAAGAATCCCGACGGTTGCCAAACCAAGAGCTAAATCTCCTCCTTCAGCAAAACCTAAATCTGTCAGAGTATCGGCCATACCCCCTGCGGTACCGTGTCCACCCTCAAAGCCAATCTCGATCAAGGCTCCAGTAAGGGGATTAGCGCCAAATACAGGAGTCAGAATCAGCAGGGTAATCAAAATACCAATAACATATTGTCCCCAGGCGATCGCCTGACCGAATGCCACCTGTGGTGCAGTTTTACGCCAAACGTCTCTGGGATTGGGAATGTGTTCTCCCAGGAATAAGGCTGCAAAGACGATGTTGATAAATACCCCCGGAGACTGAGACCATACTGCCCGCATCTCTGACGGAAATAGACCCCCGGCAAGATAAGAGTCTGGGCTTGCCCCGGTAGCAACAGAGATCGCGCCTAAAGCACCGGAACCAAGTAATAAAGCGATCTCCCCCGCAATAATCGATTCGGGGAGATAAAGAGTTTGAAATAGCCTGACTTTACTCTTAATTAACCTCGCAATTAAAAGTAAAATTCCTACTACAATGAAAGCGAATAAAACGTTAAGTAAATTAAACATTACTGCTCATAGTTAATTCTGTGTATTGTTTCAAAATATTAAATATTTAGTAGAATGAAAAATTGGCTTCGTCAATTTAAACGTAGGGCAGACATGGAAACCTATATTTGTTATTCATCAGTATTGCCGACCTATGATTTTCTTCATAATAATAATGCGAGCTTACATTATTTTATATTTTG
>JBCBIN010000185.1:0-7192 GCA_038524555.1 Cyanobacteria bacterium J06623_7
TTAACGATATACTGAGACAGACTTTATAGATATATATAACTACTAATCGTAATAGATTTTAGTGGGGGAGATTTAACTATGTTTGGTTTAGGTATACCGGAAGTCGCCATTATTGGCTTGGTAGCCGTACTGGTTTTTGGCCCCAAAAAGATTCCGGAAATTGGCAGTGCCTTGGGTAAAACAATCAAGGGTTTTAAGGAAGAAATGGATAAACCCCAGCTAGATGAGGTAGAAGAGCAAGAGTCTGACTGAGATTATCGTGCCGCAATTATAATTTTGTTCTCTCGGCAACTATACGATTAAACCAGTCCTCAAAGCGATCGCCTAAAGCAGAAAGAGAATATGCAGTTTCTGCCTGTTGCCGACAGTTACGGCGCTCTAGGGTGGATATTTTGGCGATCGCCGCCGCCAATTCCTCTACATTATCTGGCTCAACTAAAAAGCCCGTTTGACCCTCGCGCACAATCTCTCCTGGGCCACCCCGACGATAGGCGATAATTGGCACCCCACAGGCTAAAGCCTCGATCGCCACATTACCAAAAGCCTCGATCCAGCGAGGAGTCATGAGTAAAGCCCGACACTTACCCAACTCCTGCTGTAATTGCTCGGTATCCAGAAAACCCAAATATTCTAGGGGAGCATCGGCAAAATCGCGACAAATTTTATTCCAGTAGGGACGATCTTGAATTTTACCCATAATTTTTAGAGCTGTACCCGTAAGACGAGCTGCCGCCACCGCATCTTCTAGAGCTTTTTCGGGGGCAATACGCCCCAGCCAGGCCAAACTCTCGCCGGGGTCGGGATTAAACCGGTAAAGGGATAGATCGATGGCGCTACCCAAAATCTCACAGCGATCGCCAAATGGAAAAGTATCCGCTTGAGCCTGGGTATAGACCCCAAAGGTTCCGGGATATTGGGCGATTATCTGCTGCATAATGCGATCGCTGGCATCGGTCATCGAACCCATACTGATAAAATGGGCAACCGGCGTCGTTAAGAATGGTGTCAGATAAAAAGGCAGCCAGTCAAAGGCAAAATTAACAATCAGGTCATATTTCTCCTGTACCTGTCGGGCATAGCTCCACATATTGGCTAAAACAGAGTTATCGGGTAGACAGAACGGCACGTCTCGGCTTTGAGTTTGCACGGGAATCTGAAGCTTTCCCTCAATCTTTGTGACCGTAATATCCGTTAGCCAAGATCCTTGGGGGGCAACTACTTCTAGCTGATGACCGCGAACAACTAGCTCTCGTACCAGGTTTTGGACGGTTAATTCCACGCCGCCACCCTCTCCCGAACCGAGAGCACCTACGGAAGTAGACATAAAAAGAATTTTTAACATTACTCGTCAGTATCTAGGTCTGCCAGTAAATAAGCAACTAAATGAAGATTGGTCTGGCCAGCTTTTGGCGCTAACAGGCGATCACCAGTAAATTTTTCAGCGGTACTTAGTGGGGGTAAGGGATTGACGTTTAGCTCTCTGAGGGCTTGAGTTGCCGTCTGTCTAATTTCGTAATCTGAGTCTGACTGCATTGCCGCGATTTGAGTAATGCCAGGAGCAGCAAATTGATAGAGCTGTTTTAAATCTTTGAGTGCCTTTAAGCGAATTTGGGGATCTCGGTCTTGCAACTGGGCAAATAACTCTCGATTGACCGGGGCTATTGCCCCCCGAGCAACTTGAGTCGCTGCTTTGATCGCCGATTCGGAATTGTCTACCTGAGGGCTGGACTCGATCAGAATGGGAGGTGGTGTAGGAGTCACGGCAAGAGCGGTAGAGCGATCTCGATAATTCGATGCTGGTAGATCGGGAACTGATTTCTTACCGTCAATGAGCTTGGCATTTTTTACCTGTGCTTGGCTGGCACTAGTCATGGAGTCATTCCCGTTGTTAGCCTTGCGGTCGAGAGTTGAATCTAGCTTAGTAACAACCGATGAGCTAGAGATGTTTCCCCTGAGACGATAATCACTTAATTTCTGCTTTTCTGTCAGAGTTCTTGTTTGTGTCTCTATAACGGTAGTTTTTGCTTCAACAGGCTGAGATTTTCGACCAGCTGATTTAGTCGAAGGCTGTGGCTGTTTAAATAGCAGGCGTAGTAACAAGAGGCAAACTAAGGAAGTAATCCCAATTGCTCCCCAACACAAACCCCGACTGATGACTAGCGACCCTGACTCAGAACCAGGAACGGAAACGTCTGCGGGAGATGTTACTGGCGCTGTTGAGGTAGTCCGCTCGGCGATCGCTAATCCTAGTCCCTCAGAAGAAATACTACTGGGGCTGTTTAGATCCTGCTGTGCTGATTTTAGAACACCATTGACTTCATTAACTCTGGCAGTAGCGATCGCTTGTTCCCCTGGCTTTCGAGCCCAGCTATCCGCAGCAAAAAAGCCGAATAATGCAAAATAAATAATAATAAGAGCAGAACGCTTACAGCTCATAGCCTATAGTGACCAAATTAATGTAATAAATTTTAGTGATTACCGAAGTTATTTTTAGAAGTTTCTATCCTCGACTGGCGGTCAAGATTGATTTTTAGGATTGCCACTTTCAATTTAAAGCTATCAGTTTGAGACCGATTTGATTCAAAACACTCACAATATACCATTCAAATAGAACTGGTTAGAGACATAAATTTATCGGTTTAAACAAACTTTAAAAGAAGAACTGATGGGGAGCCGCCAAGAGAATTTGAAAAAGCGGATTCTCCGCGTTAGCATAACTTCAGTCAGCACTAACTTTACCATTAGAAAATAAAACAAAAGGCAAAGAACTGAGGCTACTTTTTACTGATCATTAACTAATCTATTGCCCGGGAAAATTTTGTGGCCTTTAAAAAAAGTATGGGCAACACTATGAGTTTTTCCGCACGGGAGAGATTTCCCTAGACTCAAAACGAACGATAAACGAATAAACTAATGTTTTATCGATCTACATCATAAAAATATACTCAAACAAAACTAAAAAATACTCAATTCTAATGGCAGATCAATTAATTAGAGCGGTAGCAGCAGATGGAGGAATTCGTGCCGTAGGTGTAATTACCACCGAGCTTACGGAAGAAGCCAGAAGCAGACACCAACTTTCCTATGTAGCGACAGCTGCTTTGGGTCGTTCTATGACCTCAGCACTACTGATCGCTTCTGGCATGAAAAAAGAAGGCTCTAGAGTCAATATTCACGTTAAAGGAGACGGCCCTTTAGGGGCAATTTTGGCTGATGCGGGGCTAGACGGCACGGTCAGGGGCTACGTTCAGCATCCTGAAGTCGAACTCCCTCCCAACGATCGCGGCAAGCTAGATGTCGGTAAGGCAGTGGGGCACAATGGTTATCTACACGTAGTTCGAGATGTTGGTTATGGTCAGCCCTATTCTAGTACCGTTAGCTTAGTTTCGGGGGAAGTTGGAGAGGACGTTGCTAGTTATCTAGTCACATCAGAGCAAACTCCTTCAGCTTTATTAGTCGGGGTGTTTGTTGGTGAAATGGGAGTGACCGCAGCCGGCGGTATTCTGCTACAGATCATGCCCAAGGCAGCACGAGACTTATCTTTAGTCGAGCTTTTAGAGTCCCGCGTATCTAAGTTGAGTGGTTTTACTCCCCTATTACAGGCGGGCAAAACTCTTCCAGAAATTATGCGTGAGCTATTGGAGGGATTAGATCCCTTTATTTTCCCAGAATCTTACCCGGTTCGTTTTCACTGCGGCTGTTCCTGGGAACGCGTTTTGGGCGCGCTAAAAATGCTAGGAGAAGCTGAGCTGCGAGACATGATCGAAAAAGATGAGGGCGCAGAAGCTATCTGTCAGTTTTGTGGCGAGGTTTATCAAGCGAACGAAAGCCAATTAACTCAGCTAATTGCCGATTTGCGCAACGAATAAAGTCAGTTCAAAGCAGGTCAAATAGGTGTTGGTTTGGCAACATTGCTCTTACAATCGGTCTAATCATTTAGTAATTAGCTGAAAATTAGCTGCCGAGGGTGTATCAAAACCAGCGATCAATCAAAAAAATACCTTCATCTCCGAGTATTAAAAGATGGCAGTTGTCATCGAGACAAAACTTCATGAGGGCGACTCATTCGCGATACATACTCGGCAAAATCAAGTGATAAGATGAGTTACAATTTAGTCCTCTCATATTCAGGCTCGAATCAGCAGCTTACTGGCATCATATTCAGATAATTTATGGCGATAAACAAAGAACCAAAAAACTCTGGCTCAGATGCGACAGGCAAAGAATCAGAGCATAACATCAGAAATGAGAAGCTCCCGCCAGACGATCTTAGTTCAGGTCTGACTAATTTTCCCGAACCTGTTTTGAGTCAGGTGGGTTCCCAGACATCCATACCATCTACAGCATCAACACCATCGACTAAGCGTACCGCTACAGCTAAGGTTAAGCAACGCAAAAGACCATTTTGGCAAATATGGCAGCTTTGGGGGATTTTGCTAGTTTTATGTTCTGGTGGCATTGGCTATGGAGCAACTTCAATGCTGCTAAAGCTTCCCAAAACTCAGAGCTGTTCTAAGGTTTTTTGGCCAGTTGCCTCGGCCTCGGTACGTCTATACTGTGCCCAAACTGCTGCTGAAGCGAAGGAATTAGACGGTTTATTATCGGCTATCGACCTAGTGGCGGTTTTACCCGAAGATCATCCCCTACGACCGGAAATCGATCGCAACATCGATCGCTGGGCAACATCGATTCTCGATCTGGGTGAATCTCAATTCCAGTCGGGGAAATTGGAACAGGCGATCGCCACAGCTAAACAAATTCCCTCCAACGTCTCGGCCAAAGAAATCGTTGATGAAAAAATCGCTCAATGGGAATCAATCTGGCAGAAGGGAGATGAAACCTACCAAAAAGTAGAAGAAAAGCTGCGAGAAGCAGACTGGAATGGTGCTTTTTCCTGGGCAGTGCGCCTTACGGATAGTCCCAACGAATATTGGGCCACGACTAAGTATGAAGAAAGCATCAATAATATTAACGTCGCTCAAGAAGAGAACGACAGCATTACTAAGGCTCAGACTCAGGTCGCCAGCGGCAAAATTGACGACTTAATTCTGGCGATTGATAAGGCGGACGATATCAAGGAAAATAGCTATGCCTACAACCAGGCACAGGAAGTCATTTCTCAGGCTAAGAGCAAGCTGGTGGCAAATGTCGAACAGCTAATCGAGCAACAAGAATGGCGAGAATTATTGAAGGTAACCCCCCGTATTCCCCGCAGTCTGGAGCTACAGGAGCGTAAGCAAGACTGGCAAATTCTAGCTAATGCCGGCTCCAGTGCCCAATTAGATACAGTCTTTGGCATGGAAGAAGCGATCGAAGAAATAGAGCGCATAGATAAGGATAGCGAATACTTCAAGCTGGCTAGTAAGCTCAAGGATCGTTGGCAGGTGGAAATCGACGACGTTGGCTATCTGTCTAGGGCCAAAGACTTAGCTCGTGTGGGTACAATTGCCAATCTCAACCAAGCGATCGCCGAAGCCGGCAAAATCCCCAGCGGTAATCCGCGATATGGTGATGCTCGTCGCGAAATTGCTCGATGGCGAGGCAAGATTCAAACTATTGAAGATCGTCCAGTGCTCAATCGAGCCCGAGAATTATCTTATGGTAATAATATCAGTGCCTGGCGTAGAGCCATTGCTGAAGCCAATTTAATTTCCCGCAATAGTCCCCTATACGGTGAAGCTCAAGGATACGTGCGATCTTGGCGCACCAATATTCAGCGAGTGGAAGATAGACCGATTCTCGATGAGGCCGAAAGTTTCGCCAACATAGATAACTACGCCGCAGCCATTGAAACAGCACGGCAGATTGGTTCGGGTAGAGCCCTTTCTTCGGAAGCTCAAAATAAAATCGCTCTCTGGCAACAGGAAATCGACGGGCAAAGATATTTAAGACAGGCAACAGACTTAGCCAGCCAGGGTACTCCCGAAGCCCTAGTTCAAGCGATCGCTACTGCTCGACAGGCTGCTTCCGGTAGTTCGGTTCGCTCCCAGGTAATTCGGGATGTTAATGAATGGTCGGCACAAATTCTTGCGATCGCCCGACAAGCCTCTAATAGTTCCTTAGAAAGAGCAATTGCGATCGCCAAACAAGTTCCCTCCGGTACTACTAGCTATACTCCCGCCCAAAAAGAACTCAAAATCTGGCAAATTAGGCTCAATCCACCCCAGCCAGAAGTGGTTCCGCCAACATTCAAGCTAGAGAAATTGCGTAAAGAGCGAGAAGAAAGAGAGAATTAGTCTCTTTATAAATTTATGAATTGGCTCTTTGATTCACGAAAGCTGTCCATAGGGCGGATGTTATTTATTTGCGTAAATCTAAGCCCATACCCTCGCGCCGTATTTTGAGATCGTAGTAAATTACCGCCTTAATTGATTGCCAAAAGGGCAGTATAAGAGCGCTGGTGACAAGGTTAAACCCAAATCGGAAGATGGCAAATATTTCCGAACTAAGAATTGGATAAGTATCTTGAATATAAACGGGAAGTACTTGAATCATAAATATGATACTCAGTAAGGGGAAACTAACTAAGGAGGCAACAAAATACACCAAAACTAGGCTTTTGAGATGGTGTTTGGTCAATTCTTGACTCTGCTTAAGAGCGCCTGAAGCATTAACATTATCTTCTTTCGCTAAAAGTAGTTCTGATACAGAAAAACTGGCAAACAGGCGGATTAAATAGGCAAAAAATAGGACAAATATTGCTATGTAGATTAACAGCGAGATAATTGAGCCAATTACACCACCACTATCCCCCAATACGAGAGACAGCAACATAGTCAGACCTGTAATTAAAACTCCCCCTAAAAGAGCGATCGCAATTCCGCCGACAATATAAGCCAACAAAAAGCGTAGAAACACTAAGATCGCTGCGCCTAAGAAGCTCCACATTCTGCCCTGAACGTAGCGATCGGCATCTCGAATACTTTCTGGTTTTTCTGTCACTTCTCCATAGGCGAGGCGGGCAATTAATGCTTGCTGGGCGTAAAATTTAGCCGTTCCGTAGATGGGAATCAAGCCCCATAAAGAACCGATCAGCGCCAGACGATAGTATTTTTTAAAGTTGTCCCGATAGATTCGTAATCCCGCACTGACAACATTCCCAACACTTAAAGGTTTCATCTTTAATAGTTAACCTGCATCGCAATTTTCTTTCTCAGTAACTCAGTCAATTAAGTTCCATTCAATCAATCGA
>JBCBIN010000186.1:0-7183 GCA_038524555.1 Cyanobacteria bacterium J06623_7
GGAAAAGATTTTAAATCTTTTCCTAAAATTTATCTAAAAATGGTGAGAATTGCGGAACTTAATTTTGACTTTTAGTAATACTATTAAATATAAGTTAATTAATTAATTTATAGATAAAAAAACAAATGTTTTCAGGCGAAACTAAAGTAGTTAAAAACATCAATAAGCCGCAGCTAAAACAAATTCATTTACTCAAGCAAAAGTATCCCCAGCGGCGCTCTCACTACCGTTTCCAAGACTTTTTTGCATTTCAAACTCCTAACGGCACTATTTCTGATTGGAATGACTCTCGCAATATTTTGGTCAGCGAAAATTTTATCGTCGGTTTGATTGCCGGTTTAGAAGAAGAGGTCGGAGATGCTGCGGGAGTGGTGATGTACAACATCGGTCAGCAGTGGGGGCAGGAAGACGCTCAATTTTTTCGCCAGTGGTTTTTAGCTGAATATGGCTACGATGATTTTAGCCAGCTAAATTTAATGTTTGTACTCGAAGCCTGGTGGTGGCCGTTTATCAGTCAGGGTTGGGGTAATTGGGAAGTAGACATGAGCGATCGCCAAAACGGCTTTATGTTTATCAATATTTTTGATTCTGCCGTGGCTCGAACTTTAGGCAATGTGGGCAAACCGGTCTGCCATCTCTATGCGGGTCTATTTTCGGGATTTTTTAGTCGCTTAATCGGCAAAGACCTTGGCTGTATTGAACTACAGTGCTATGCCATGGGAGAAACCTACTGTAAGTTTTTGCTCGGGAAACAAGATCGCATTAATGCGGCATCTTTTTGGCATAACGAAGGTGCGACGGCGCGGGATATTCAGAAACGACTACATAACGGAGAGTATCTACAATGAATACCTCTTGGAAGTGTCTAACCGTAGCTGAGTTTATGGCTCGCTGTAATTGGTTAAATCTAGATGTAACTTCAGCTTCTGCTCAAACCGTTTCACTCTCGCAATCTTTGGTAAACTGGCAAATTCTGACCATTGAGGAATTTTTTGCTCGGGAAAATTGGTCGGGGAAATTAACTGCTGTCGATGCCGTCAACCAGTCTCTTATAGCCACTAATACTTTCGATATCACCGCTCCGAACGATCTATTTTGGCAGTGCTTTAATTGGCAGGGAGAACAAACTCAGCCTTCACCCCAACAGGTTGAATCCGTACTAGCAGATACAAAAGCAGCTCTTGCCGCTGTTGAAGAGTTTAGTCTTAATGATTTATCACAGCTATTTTAATTATCAACATCAATACCAATTTTATTTCTATGATTGCTGAAATCGATGACCTAATTTATCAAGCCGAAGCCGCCTATTTAGTCCCAACAGACTTAGGAATTTTTAAAACCCGAGTTCTCTATTTGGAACAACGGCTCAAAATTTACGAACAGTTACGGGAACTAGAAACAGAAGTTTTTCAGTATGCTGCTAACTATCTCAGCGATGTTTTTGTAGATGAATCGCCAGCAAATATCAAATTAGCTTTAAAGCACTGGCTAATAATTATGCGCTATTGCGGCATGGCAATGCTATCTAACGATTCGCAGTATTTAGAACAGCGTATTTTAAATTGGCTACCCGAACAAATTGCCGCCTATGAGATTCAGGAGCTAGAACGGAATTTATACTCATGTCTGCGTAAACGATTTAAAAAACTGTTGGGTGGCGAGTCGTTTTCTATTCTGGAGCCTTATCTCGAACAGTGCCAGCGAGTTTTGCAAACGTCTTAGTCTAGGGCGGGTTTTCTCTTACCCAGCATTAGCTTCAATTTAGAGAATTTTTTGTTATTTCTATCAACTTATATTTGATTAACTATGGTCGATATTACCGATTTAATTACCGAATCAATACCAGGTAACTATTTTGCTCCTCATACTTATTTACAAGGAGATTTTGAATCTGGTCTGATCGAAAACCGTCAGGGTGGACGGCTACTAGCCATCCCAGAAACTCTGCTTCGTGGTCTGTATGAAGGTTTGAATACCGAACTCGGTTCGGCTACAGGAGTCGTCCTCTATAACTGTGGCCGTAAGTGGGGCAAAAACTTTTTTCGTCGTTTTAGTGATGAATTGAACAGTCACTATCGTCATTCTCTTGCTGAACTGCCGATGATCGAACTAATTCAGTGTCTTAAACAGTGCTGGAAAGCCCATGGCTGGGGACTTATCGAACCTGATTTTCAGCACTATCAACAGGGATTTTTAGTTATTAAGGTAACCCACTCCTATTTTGCCCAAGCGATCGCCGATCCTCAAAAGCCGAGCTGCTTTATTGAAGCGGGATTACTGGGAGCTTTTTTCTCCGAGCTAGCAACCAGCGAACTACACTGCGTCCAAACAGCCTGTGAGTCCATGGGTGCCGACGCTAACTTATTTATCCTGGGTTTGGCAAAAAGGCTTCAGCCAGCCGAAAAGATGGTGGAACAGGGACAGACTCATACGGCAATTATGCAGACTTTGACCGCTAACCAACAACCTTTGAGATAGTTAACAAGACTCATCTAATAGAAGCGGAGATTGATAATTCTTCATTTATCACTGATTTACTTTTTTATTTAAGCAAAGCGGTATTAGAAAAAATCATGGCTAAAACAGTCCGACTGGATCCGTTTGGAACCAATACAGAAATCGCCACCAACACTAATTTACTGTCGGTGCTGATTAAAAATGATGTCGAAGTTACTCAACAATGTGGGGGAAGAGGTATCTGTGCTACCTGCCATGTTTACATCAAATCAGGTGAAGAGAGTATTTCGCCTCTAACTAGAAGAGAACAGCGAACCCTTGGGTCAATCACTAGCTGTAGCGCTACTTCTCGTTTAGCTTGCCAAGCCAGGGTTGAGGGGGAGGGAGTGGTGGTGGAACTGCCAGCGGGGATGTATATCGGTCAGGACGATGATATTGAAGACCTAATCGGACGGCGAGCACAGTCAAATATACTCCATCCCATAACCGGTCAAGTACTGGTAGAGGAAGGCAAGCTGATTAGCCGTTCGACAATTAGTAAGCTCCAAACTACTCAAAGTCAGGTTAGAGAATTTTTAAACAACAGCGAAGCAATTTAAAACGAGACTATCTATAACTATTATGCTAAATCAACTAGAAAGACTGAGTATCGAAACTGAAGGTCGTTTTGCTACCGAATCAGAGCTAAAGCTACTCAAAGATTATCTGCCAACGGTTACCCTGCGTTTGAGTGCCTATCAAAAAATTAGCGATCGCGAAGCAACTATCATGGACTGCCTCCGGTTGAAGATGCTCCAACTAGAACCAAATATCTTCCAAACCGCTACTGGAGATGATACGGCTCTGTTTCAGCGAGATACCAAAATCATTTTACGGAGTATGATTGCGGCATTTTTAATCGACGATCTTGATCGCCTGCGGGAAACTATCTTGCTCTGGCACAGAACTATTACTAAAGCTTTCAAAGTTCAGCATATTGCTGCCCTCACTTACAATACGCTGCCCAGCATTATCGAGCAGTTTTTAACTCCAGAGGAATATGCTCTAATTTTACCTTTTTTACGGCTAAATCAAGCAGTTTTAGCTAGCTAGCTCTGGCTCAATCTTTTTAATCTCGATATTATTAATCTTTTTGCCTAATTTATCAAATTATCATGACAACTTCGACTTCTCCTAGTAAAGCCAACTGGTTAGATCTGGCCGAAACTTCAGCTTTGGTCGTCTCTTTATGTGGTTCGGTAACTAGTGTTATCTTCAAGCAGTTTTTATGGGTTACGGTTCCCCTCTCCGTTTCTGCTGGTCTGGCGGCAGTAAATCATCAGCGGCTGAGACGTGCGGTTAAATCAGAACAAGAAGCGATCACTTTTTTAATTCAAGAAAATCGGGCTCAGGTTGTCAAATTAAAAGAGCAAACGGAACATGCTCACTGGAAAACCAAAGCTAACCTTAATGCCGTCCAACAGTCTCAGGAATCAGCCGGAGAAGAATTAAAGCGAATCGACCGAGTGCAGAAAACCGAGCTAGCCGAAGCGACTCAAGACCTAGCTTTATTACAAATATCGGTGGATAAGTTAACTCAATTAACCAAGCAGCTAGAACAGGAACAACACGAAACCCGCCAATTGGCAAAAGAGTTAAAAATCATTGAAAAATGTACCCAGCTCATTAGCCAGAACTTTAATTTAGCTCAATCATATTTCCAAAGAGGGTCTGCTTATCAACGTTCGGGTAACATCCAACGGGCAATTGATGACTTTACCCGCGTAATCGAACTCGAAAACGACCATGTACTGGCACATCATCAGCGAGGACTACTGTATCGAGAAATTGGTCAAGCGCAACAAGCAATTATCGATCTACGTCGGGCATCACAACAGTATATTAGTCAGAGCAACCTAGATAAATATCGCGAAACTAGAGATCTTGCTCTCCAGATTTATGGCGATCGCTCTAATGAACTCAACGCCCAGGAAGCTCAGGCAATTCCCCAGCCAGCAACAGAATCAGAATCGGTTGTTGTCAGTAATCTATTTGACTAATATTTTCGGCGACAGGTTGATAGTGGTAATGTTAACAGTATTTTCTATTTTGCTTTTGCGATCGCAATATTTTTGGGCGTAAGCCTCTGCTGCTTTTGCTGCTTGCTGTTTATCTTGAAAGTAGTTATGTAACTTGCCGATTAATCCCGTTCCCAATCCCACTAAGCTGTTAGCACCGGCTCTGGCTAGAGGATCGTCAACCTTATCAACGTAGTAGTTATCGCCAGGAGAAGTAGACATCGAACTTATTTGTTAAATCGTTGACTATCAAACTATTCTAGATATTTTTACCAACTTGTTCTAAAGGTCGAGGATAAATTATTTATGTAGAATTATAGGTACAAATAAAATAAAGCTAAATTACCTTAGCCAGCTATCATTTGCTCGAACCTCAATCGAACTACAAAATCTTAAACTTAGTGGGTCAAGGGCAGTTTGGGAAAGTTTTTGCCGCAATCGACCTCAAGAGTGGCGCTTTGGTGGCGCTAAAGGAATTAAATACTCAGCAATTATCTACCGGCAACTTTCTACGAGAACTAACTTTTTTAGTCACTCTCGACCACTTTAATCTTGTTAGCTGTAAGGCATTAGAACATTTCCAGCAAAAACGCTATCTGGTCATGGATTATTGCGAGGGGGGAACTCTACGCCAGCTTATGAATGGTTCTGCCCCCATTAGCCTAGATCGAAGTTTAAAGCTAGTCATTGATATTTTACGGGGTTTAGAATACGCCCACCAACAGGGCATCATCCATCGCGATCTGAAGCCAGAAAACATTTTACTCAAAAGTGGCGATCGCCGGTATACGGCTCATATTGCTGATTTTGGCATCGCTAAACTGAGTCGAGAGGTTAAGTCTGCGGAGGTGTTTGGTGCTACCGGCTCCCCCGCCTATATGGCTCCCGAGCAATTTTATGGGGACTATTCTTTTAACTGTGATTTATATAGCGTCGGAGTAATTTTATACGAGTTGGTTACGGGCACACGACCATTTTCGGGCATGCCTCGGGAGCTAGTAGCCGCACATTTAAGTCAGCCAGTCTCCTATGATGCCGATGTTCCCATTCTGATTCGAGGAGTGATCGCTCAAGCCTTAGAAAAACTACCCCCGCGACGTTTTCAAACCGCCAGTCAGATGTTGGCATCATTGGAATTAATCTTAGAAATTTTAGAAGCCGACCCCCACCCAGCTCTCCCACTTCAGACCTCGACTGTATTTAAACCCCTAACGCCAGTAAGCAAAATTGCCTTAGCCGAGGACATATCCCATCTGGCACTCTCCCAGAATCAAATTTATCTATACGATGCAGACTATCTGCTAGTAGGGCAAGATTCTATGACCCCGAATATAACTCGGGATGAATTGACAAAATTTACTTTTAGCCAGCCGGTCAAAAGTATCTGCTGTCGCCTCACCGGTTGTGCGATCTCTACTACTAATGCACTTTATTTTTTGCCTCGGAATGGAACCAACAATAAAGATTTAATCACCATTGCCGATTCCTTATTCACTTCCTGGTTAGGGGCACTCGATCCTCAAGGGTCATGGTTGGCAACGATCGCCGGACAAGGAAATAGTAGAGAATCTGACGCATCGATTCAGTCTCAGCTCAACATCTACGGACTACCCGGAGGTCAGCTACAGCGATCACTAAATAGTCTACGCAAGTGGCAACATCTCATGATTATTGATCGTCGTCGGGGGCTAGCGATCGCGCAAAATTCTGCCGGACAGACGGAATTTCATCTTTTTAACCGTCGGGGACAGTGGCTGGCTAACTCTACGATAAAGATTACCCTCGATACGGTGGTGCATAACCCGCTGTTTAGCGATTGCCTATTGGCAACAGAACGAGATAATCCCGGTCAAGTTATTTTAATTACCCTGACTAGCTTTAACCTCAAGCGCATTGCGATCGATATCGAACTAAGTCAAATCGAACCCTGTCCTCAAGGATATTTACTCTATAGTCAGACCGGTCAAATGATTTTACTCGATCTTACAGTCGAAGGTCTAAGCAGAAGGGCAATCAGGCTAGAAGAAACAGAAATTATCAAAGCGATCGCCGCATCTCCATCGCAGCTTTTAGTTGTAACCACCTGTGACTCTCAATTTTGGTTACAGAAGTTTAACTGGGGCGATCTGGTTTAAGTTTCCCTATTTGAAGCAATAAAACAAAAATTAAAATACGAACTGTTGTCCTACGTGGCAAACCAATAAAGTTAAGGCTCCATAGCAAAAGTAGTCTAGCTTGTGCCCATCTGATTTAAGTTCGCCGTACATAAAGGCGATAAATACTAGCAAATTAAACGCAAACAGACCAACTGCATAAGTCCAATAGGTACCGAGGTCATAAAAATCAATATTGTGCTGTTGGGTCATTAGTAAACCATGGCTCAAACCCAAACAAACACAAATCAAGAGGCTGTAGCGGGCTATCTGTCGTATTTGGCGACGACGACGGGATAATGATTTAAATATAGAGCCTAAGGTCGGTAAGACAGCGATCGCAAAAGCTCCAAGAGAACAGGCTCCTAAAATATTAGCGAAAAAACTGATATTCATAACTATGATAATTTTAATATTTTAATTAGCTAAAGACTAAATCATGGCAGATAATCTAGCCTTTAATTTGACTTTTAAAAAGTGCTTGACTAGCGCTAATTTGGCTTTTAAGCCTAGTTT
>JBCBIN010000187.1:0-7133 GCA_038524555.1 Cyanobacteria bacterium J06623_7
ATCTTCTTCCAAATTGGGCTGTAGAGTCTCTAGCAATAGGCTATGAGCCAAACGCTCCGTCGGTTCGGGAATGTCGGGATTGAGCTGGGCGGTAACGGCTTGTTCTAATAGATTGGAGGGGATGCCCAAGGGAATTCCCTGGGTTAACATGCGATCGGCTGCTTGAAGAATTGTACTTTTGGTAGTTTTCCATTCCTTCTCGGTTAGGTCTAGCAGTACAACAATCTCTTTATCATCTAGGCGAGCAATTTTTTTCTGAGCTAGTTGTTTCCAAGCTTGAGAATAGCGATAGCGCGTGAGGGTAATCTGGGCAATTAGGGTGTTAAATCTGGTTTCGGAAGTAGCAGTCCGAAATGCTTCTAGTTCCGCTGCCACTTTTTGCAGTCCGAGATTGAAATCGGGTCTTTTCTCTAAACTTATGCCCTTAGACTCGGGGGTAGATTCTGCTGCTGTTGACAACTCCGAGGCTGCCCGCTCTTGAGTAACAGAAGCTAACACTGCTTTAAATTCTGATTCCGGACAAAAGCGAATGTATCTCTGGCTGGCTAGAGAAAAAGCCTGTTGGGAAGCAAAGGGGAATGGTGCCGTTAGCTGACGTAGTTCGTCAATCTGCTGGAGATGTAGCTTGAGCTTTCTGCTGATTTCGACGGTTGATTCTTCATTCTGTTTTAAAATTGGAATGATTCCCGTTTGCACCTCTTTACGTCTTTCGATGGTGGTTTTTGTATCCTCAAATTCGGCTGAATAGGGGGCTTCAATGGTTAGAGGCGAGATTTTTCCTTCCGTTAACTGGGGTTGATTATAAAATCTATAGCCCACTACACTGGTTAAAACCATGATGCTCAACACTAGCATCGCGATCGCATCTCGGAGTCTGGTATGTTGTCGTTGACGACCTGACTGGCCGAAACTGGAGTTGCGCGACGCTTTCTTGGTACTTGGTCGGAAATTTTTGCCCCACCGAAAAAGCTCTCGATGCCGATAGTTATATCGCCATGCCTCAATTTTCTGAATTAGTGAACGCCAGCTTTTCATCATAGGTGAGGATTTTTAGAAGCTATAAAATCGCCTGGTCTAATTTTAATTAGAGATTACGCCACGGTAAATTGGCATAGCAATCGGGAAATTACCGAGCCGAGTCCGCCAGTTTTGGGAGATAATTTTGCCGGAATTGAACCCGAACAAAATAGCCAATTGTAACTTCATCTTGCTGAGAGTATTTAAGTCTCAATCATTGTTAGGGCAAACATAAGTGATGAACCTTTCGTGCCAAATATTAGCACTTTAAAGCCCAATAACTCGTGTTAATAGAAAATATAAAAAATACAGGTAAGCTAAGTAACTAGATATTTAGTAGATTTTAATGATTGGGTAAATTTAAAGACTGCTGAGAAATAATGCTCAGATGGGGTCGGAGTTGAATCGACGGGGCTGGCGCGATCGCATTGCCTCCTAAACTCCAGGATGTGATATTTCCGTGGGGATGATACATTCCCAACCAGGATGTGAATAATTTGCTAAACAGAGAATCTTCTCGATGATGGTATGTCTTTGGCTGACTATAGTTCCTCCAGCTAACTGAAATTCTTGTCATACCATTATATGCCCCAGACAAAGTACCCGTAAGAGCAGTGGTCAACCAAGCTAGCCGAGGCTCGACCCGAGCGGCTCTAAAGATCGATAATTTTGGGTTACGAGGTGTAGAAATAAAGCAGTACCAGGATAAAGCGATCGCTGTTGAAGAACAATCCTTGGTTGCCAACAACTTACTGCTCAACAACTCTAAAGTCTCACCGTGATCTATTGCCCTCTCAACTAACTCTAGCTGGTTAGCCAGGAGACTTGCTTTTGCCGGACTCTGATGGAATATTTTTGCTTTGGTTATTCTTTGACTTGCCAAATCTACGCGACGATCTAAAACCGTAGTTAATAAATAAATCCATAATAGTATGTTGGGACTGAGGTAGCCGTCTTGGATTAAATTTACTAATTTTAAGTTACGTTTATCCGCACTTTGTAAGCAAAAGTTCTGACAATTGCCGTCAAAAATAATTAAAGGTAATAAAGATAGTAAGTCACTGTTATATTGTTCGTATTGCTGTTTACCCTGGATGTTCCTCGAGGGCTCAGGTCTACTAATTAGCTGAAGTAAATCACTGCTAGGTTCACCATCCAGCAGCATTTGACCAATTTTTGTCCGTCGTTGAAGCCAAGGTTGCGCCATCAAGTCGGCAGGAAATGATTTAACTAACTGACTACCGCAGTTTTGCGCGATGATGCCACCCCACCAACTGCCCAGAAATTGGTCGTAAGTATCGTGCATAGATTGAACCCAGAAATGGTAGCTAGTAATAATATAATGTAGATACAAATTGATAAATTTAGTTTAGCTAGGCTTACCTCAAAAATTCATGTTAGTTACCACTACTGATACAATCCAAAATCAATCTATCGAGACTTACTTGGGAGTAGTGACGGCAGAAGTTGTATATGGAACTAACGCGCTACGAGACTTGTTTGCCGGTATCCGGGATGTAATTGGAGGCAGAACTGGTAGCTATGAAAAGGTATTTGAAAAGGGTCAACAGAAAGCTATCGAAGAACTCAAGCAGCGAGCTCAAAAGCTAAACGCCGATGCTGTCATTGGCATTGAGATCGATACGGGGACTATTAGTGTCGATGAAAAAGGCGTACTGTTGCTTATTACCGCCACGGGAACTGCGGTTAAACTAGGTTAGCTTGTAAGAGGTTAGAGCTACTGGCTACTAATGACTTTTCTCCTTTCCGAGAAATGGCTATCTCAGAGATAACTTGGTAGATAACTATTTTCTTTCAGATACTACGACTTAGAATCTAGGGCGTATTTTTCGCCGGCTCAATACTATTTAATACTATAGATTTATGTTGCCTACAGACAGTAACTTGTCCACCCCGACAGCATTTCCCGTACTCAATCTCCAGGTTCACCTAATTGATAATTACCTCGATTGGTTAGTTGCTCGATTAGAGCGTCACATGGGAACTCATGTGGTAACCCTCAATGCGGAAATGAGTATGATAGCTCAAGATAACACCGCTCTACAGCAGACGATCGCCGCTGCCGAACTAGTAATTCCCGATGGGGCTGGGGTCGTGATGTATCTGCGTCTACGGGGTCGCAAACGCGAGCGCTGTCCCGGTATTGAACTTGCAGCATCTTTAATTGAACATTTAGGCACAACTGAAAGCGATCGCACCCTCTGTTTTTTTGGCGGTAGTCCCGGCACGGCAGAATTGGCCGCTCAAACCTGGCAGGAAAAGTTTCCCCAACTGTCAATTTTGACGGAAAATGGCTATATTTCCGCAGAACAGGAGTCTGCATGGCAGCAAACCCTGAAAAATCAGCAGCCGGAGGTCATCTTCGTCGGCATCGGCGTACCGCGACAGGAACTTTGGATTAGAGATAATCGCCATCTCTGTCCTAACTCAATCTGGATCGGTGTTGGGGGTAGCCTCGATATTTGGGCGGGAATTAAAGAACGTGCCCCCGCATGGTTGTGCGACCACAATTTAGAGTGGTCTTATCGTCTCTACCAAGAACCCTGGCGCTGGCGTCGGATGATGAATTTACCCAAATTCTTTTGGCGATCGCTCTGGGCGTAACTGACTCGTCCTTAACTTGCTTAATGCACCATCTCAATCCAGTTTTCTACTTCCTGCCAGCCTAAACCCTGACGTACTACTTCCGGCTCTTTGTTAGTGAAATCTAGAATTGTGGAAACATTAAATCCCGGCTCAACTTGACTGTCGACGATAATATCAACTTGATTATCTAAAGCATCAAATAAATAAGCTTTTTCCACGTGCATTGTTGGATATTCACCATCTTCATCGGGCAGGTGGGCGGAGGTGGAGACTACAGGGTTACCCAAAGTTTTCAAGATTTCTTGACACAATACGTTATCGGGAACTCGAATGCCAGTGGTCTTGCGCTTAGGACTCATAACAATTTTTGGCACTTGTTTGGTCGCCGGTAACAAAAAGGTGTAGGGTCCGGGAATGAGGTGTTTCATAATCCGATAGGCGCGATCGCTAACGGTGGCATATTCGGAGATATTAGACAGAGAAGAACACAAAAACGTCAGGGGTTTATCATTAGATAGTTGCTTGATTCTTCTAACCTTTTCAATCCCCGATTTTACGTTTAAATCGCAGCCAATTGCATACACGGTATCGGTGGGATAGAGCATCACCGCGCCTTTGCGTAATGCCGTCACGATCTGGTCGACGGTGCGCTGCTGGGGATTATGAGGATGCAGTTCGTATAAAGTGGCCATAGTGCTAATCAATTAGAAAGAAATTGTTTTACTGAGGGGGCGATCGACAGCTAAGATCGTTCCAAGGATCGAGCAAAATGGTTTTATGGTCAAGATTGGTTACTTAGAATGCCCGACCGGAATTGCTGGTGATATGTGCTTGGGTGCATTAATCGACGGCGGTTTACCCTGGGATTATTTAGTTGATTGTCTGCGAAGTTTGGGTATAGAACAAGAATATCAGTTGAATCATGAAGCTGTAATTCGTAATGGGCAATCAGCAACTAAAGTTCATGTTCATCTAACTCACCATCACCACGGGGAAGACGAACACCACCATCATCACTCCCGACATTTACCGGAAATCCAACAGCTAATTGCTAATGCCTCCATTCCCGAGCGGGTTAAACGTTGGAGTCAAGAAATATTTCACACTCTGGCGATCGCCGAAAGTCAGGTTCATGGTATCCCCCCCGAACAGGTGCATTTTCATGAGGTCGGTGCTACCGATGCGATCGTCGATATTGTCGGTACCTGCATTGGTTTAGACTGGTTTGATATCGAACATCTATACTGCTCGGCTATGCCCACGGGTGGTGGCACGGTTAAAGCGGCTCATGGTTTACTCTCCGTTCCCGTTCCAGCGGTAGTCAAGCTCTGGTCAACTAGACAGATACCCGTTTACAGTAATGGCATCCACCAAGAATTGGTCACACCCACGGGAGCGGCGATCGCCGTAACTTTAGCCCAGGAGTTTGGTGAACCTCCACCGATGAAGCTGACTAAAATAGGTTTGGGTGCGGGGGGGCGAGATCTAGCCATTCCTAATATTTTACGACTATGGCTCGGAGAAGCGATCGCTCAGCCGGAGATGTTGTTTGAGCGAGAAACCATCACAGTACTGGAAACTCAAATTGATGACTTAAGTCCTCAGGCGATCGCCTATACCCTCGAACAGTTACTAGTAGCAGGGGCACTGGACGTTTTCACCCAAAGTATCGGCATGAAAAAATCGCGCCAGGGTATTCTGTTGACGGTTATCTGTCATCCAGAAATAGCACATAGTTGTCAAGCAATTATTTTCCGTGAGACAACCACTCTAGGCATTCGCGAACGCAACCAATCTAGAGTGATTCTCCCGCGTCATTTAGAAACAGTCGAGACTCAACTGGGGCGTATAAAAATCAAAATAGCCACCAGAGGTCAAAACAAAGATTCTGTCGTTAACATACAGCCAGAATATGAAGACTGTGCTCGATTAGCCCGCCAGCACAATTTACCCTGGCGCGAAGTAGCTCAAATGGCGCTCGAAGCCTATCACGATGCTCATCAGTCATAGCTGAGTTTGGCAATGAAATTCCTTTTGGACATTAGATTGTGTCAGCTTTACCTTCTGCTCGCGATCGGATTTTTCTAGCTAGCTTTGACTAACGCCACATCAATCCGAGATTCTTCTGGCTGGGTGATTTCCGCTTTGATATCAGGCCCAAAAAATTTCTCAATTTGTGCATGTCTTTCCTGCCAGTCTTCTAAAGAGAAAAAAGGTGAATAGTACTCCATTAACAGAGTGTAGGCGCCGTCTCTAGACTGTTCCTGAATCCCCGATAGAATTGGTCTTTCTTCATCTGTGGGGCTCAGACCAAACTTTTCCAAACAGTCATCTAGATGCGCTTCTTGACCATAACGAAAGCGAGTAACATCCTTGCGTAGCTGCTCTTGAGTCGGAGTTGCCGATTCCCGCAGTTCCTTAACTTCCGAGGTTGTTTCTATCGTGTAAGGAACGGGCTTTAATTCTGATGCCTTGAGTGCCAAACCACCCAGTAACAGAGGAATTCCATAGAAAAAACCAGCCAAATTTAGGGTGTTCATACCTACTGCGTAAGCATAGAAGCCCACAATGGTTAAAATTCCGCCTACAGTTAAACCAACAGCAGCTAATGGTATTTTTCGCAACATATTAAGCTAAAAAATTAAAATTTGTTTATATTTGTCGATATTGTTTATTCTAAAGCTAATGGATACTCGGTAGAAATAAAAATTATGGATAAAGCAGAAATTAAAGCCACAATCGTACAGATGAACTCAAAAAGAGATTCTCTCGTTGAGCTGCTAGAAAGACCTAACCTAGGAACCTTGAGAATTGACGTCGATCAAGCTTTGGAAGAACTAGACGAATTGATTGAAGAATTTAACGAGACTTTTCCCGAAGAAAAAGTTTAGTCGAGTCAGGAGAAAGTTTTAAAAAGTTTTCAATCTAGCTATTCAAACCTAGCTGTACTGATTAAATTGGGAACTTAGTATATGAGTGACAGAAATAGAAGTCACTCGGGCAACCATTGACCGGCTGGATGACATTGCCTTCTTATTCGATCTTTATCGAGAGTTTTATCATCAAACATCAGATGTAACGGCGGCAAAAAAGTTCATTCGAGAGCGTCTACAACTTCAAGATGCAGTAATTTTCTTAGGGACAGAACGGGGAAGACCGATTGGTTATACACAGCTATTTCCTTCCTGGTCTTCTGTTTTGATGGGTCAGGTTTGGATTTTAAACGATTTGTTTGTGCTTGAATCGAGCAGAAATCAAGGTGTTGCGAGAGCGCTAATGAATCGAGTCGCAGATTATGAACGTTCCACTGAAGCAATACGAATTATCCTAGCAACTGAAGCTACTAATAAAATTGGTCAAAATTTATATGAGTCTCTAGGCTATCAGAGGTTGGATAGTTTTTATCACCACATGTTGAATTTATTATCCTAGATAAAAGACTCTAACAATTAATTTGCTTATGGCGGTTAAAATTCTCCCAAACTTTGCCAATGGTTATTTATTTCTAA
>JBCBIN010000188.1:0-7126 GCA_038524555.1 Cyanobacteria bacterium J06623_7
TAGTAAGCTCTTCTCTAAGCTGTGAACAAGATAATTACGCCGAACCCGAGACATTATTGCTCGAAAAAAAAGCTCAAAGCCTTAGCTTCAAGCCGTTGATTAAGAAACTTAGTTAATTATCAGCTTCAGTCATCAAGAATGCCAAATCCGGAAAAACTGCGATAGGGATCGCTGTGTTTGTTGCTTTTTTGAATATCGTCTTTAATCTGATCGAGGTCGATATAGCGGTCTGCCACATTAATCAAGCTATCGCTAGTCATCGATCGCAGACTAACCACCTCAACTCTGGCACCTCGGTAGCTTACCGCATCTACGGCATACGCCAGATCCCCATCACCACTAACCAATACGGCGGTGTCATAGGCAGAAACTAAGGCCATCATATCTACCGCAATTTCTACGTCTAAATTGGCTTTTTTCGAGCCATCTGGCAGCTGTACCAAGTCTTTGGCAATGACCCGATAACCATTACGGCGCATCCAGAGTAAAAATCCCTGCTGTTTTTCGTTCGTGCGATCAACTCCGGTATAGAAAAAAGAACGCAACAGTCTCGAACCACCGGTGAGGCGATATAGCAGCTTGCTATAGTCAATTTCAATGCCTAGCTGTAGTGCGGCATAAAAAAGGTTTGACCCGTCAATAAAAATTGCTACACGCCCTCTGTTTTCTAGGATCTGTTCAGGGGTAAAAATAGGGTCGCTGCCAAAATTGTCTAGCATTATATGAAGCCTCTAGTTTGTGAAAAAAATATTCTATTTTGGGTAGATTAAGCCCATAATCGCCGACTATCGACGCGCGAAGCGCCAAAACTCTCAAAGTTAATTAAACAAGTCTAATTAGGTAAGTCGTCAGCTTATAATTTGGATGATGTAATGTTTTAAGCAAAGGCGTTCTGCATGACAGGACGACCAGAAAAAAGATAAAGATTTAAACCGAGTATTTTAGTCTAATTAACAGCCAAAGCTGGTAAAATTTTTTCACCAGAATCAAATAATTATTGGTTGTTTAAATTGAATAATTATTCTTTCTCAGGTGACTAAAGCTTTTATTACGCTAAAACTTCTTGACTTAACATTTATCCTTTATATCAGTAAAAAAATGAAAGGCGTAAAATTACTTGCCATTATTTAATCTTCTGGCGGCAATTCTAGCTTAGAAAATACGGGACTGGCTTTACCTAAGCTGGTGCTAAAAGGTAGTTCTCCCCACCGAGAATGCAGTTGGAAATCTAGTCCATTTTCATCGGCGCGATCGCGATTAAAATCTTCCTCAAACCCTAACTGCTGGTAGATTTTACTACTGGTAGTGGGAATTATGGGCGAGAGTAAATAGGCAGATAGACGAATCGATTCTAAAACCGCATACAAAATCTGCTCCACCTGCTGCTGCTCGTTCTGTTTGAATAGTTTCCAGGGGGCGCTATCGTCAATATATTTGTTGACAGCTCTTACTAAAACTAAAATTTCAGTACAGGCTTGGCTAATCTGGAGTTTTTCGTAAGCAGTGACTGTACGCTCGCCTAGAGACAGACCCAAACTTTTTAAAGGATGCTCCGCACCATAATCGGCACTAGATAGTCGCGGCACGTTGCTCTGGCAATATTTTTTCAACATTCCCAAACTACGATTGAGCGAATTTCCCAAAACGTCAGCTAGATCGTTATTAAGCACATTAATAAAACGAGTTTCATTAAAATCACCGTCGTTGCCTAGCTCGATTTCTTTGAGAAAGTAGTAGCGCACTGCATCTGCACCGTATCGATCGACTAACTCAATCGGATCGATGGTGTTCCCCAAAGTCTTACCCATTTTCAGTCCGTCTTTAGTTAAAAAACCATGACCAAAAACTTGTTTGGGTAAAGGCAAACCAGCAGAAGCTAACATGGCCGGCCAGTAAACCGCATGAAATCGTAATATATCTTTACCAATCAAGTGGAGGTCGATCGGCCACCATTGAGCTAAGGCATTATCGAGGTTGGCATCTTGTTCCGGTTCGAGTAAAGCTGTAATGTAGCCCAGCAGGGCATCAAACCAGACATAGATCGTATGTTTCTCGTCTACCGGCACAGGAAAGCCCCAGTCCAAATTAACGCGAGAAATAGAAAAATCTTTGAGTCCTTGTTTGACGAAGTTGAGCACCTCATTACGCCGGCTGGCTGGCTGGATAAAATCGGGCTGTGACTCATAGAGTTCTTCAAGCTGCTGCTGGTATTTTGACAGGCGAAAGAAATAGTTTTCCTCATCGCGCCATTCTGCCTGTTTGTTGGTATGAATCGCACAGTAATGGTCGTCAATTAGCTCTCGCTCTTCTTTAAATTCCTCGCAGGACACACAATACCAACCTTGCTGACGGTCTAAATATATATCTTCCTGTTGCCAGACCCGATTAAAGAACTCATTAACAATCTGTTCGTGCTTGGGTGCAGTCGTACGGCTAAAGCGATCGTATTTAATATCTAGCTTGTTCCATAGAGACTCAAAACTAGCGACGATGCGATCGCAATGAACTTGAGGTTCGACATTTGCTGCCGCCGCAGTACGCTGAATTTTTTGCCCGTGTTCGTCAGTCCCGGTAATTAGCAGAACCGATTTACCCTGTAAGCGATGAAATCTGGCGATCGCATCTGCCACCATTGTGGTGTAGGCACTGCCAATATGAGGCACTCCGTTGACATAGTAGAGGGGAGTGGTTAGAGAAAATTGATGATTAGAATCAGTATTATTCATTCAGTTGCATGGCTAAACGAAATCGTATCGAATAAAACTTGTGGACTGCGAGCAAGAAGCAGGGTCATAGAGCCATAGGCTTCAGATTGCTGAGAACGTTTTAGTCTTGCGGGGCACGAATAGAGGCAATGACGCGCTGCTACCTACTGACCGTGAATTGCTAAACGACAAGTTTTCAATTTAAAACGATAAATACGGTTTAGATCTATATTTTTTATATTTAGATAACCCAACCACTACAGTATCAATTACAACAGAGATTAAAATTGAGGTTAAGAGAAATACTTAATATTTTTTTATTTCGTTAATAAAATATTGACTTAGCAAAATAAGCTACGTAGAGTCAAAATCACTAAATTAACTAAATTTATTGAAGTAATCTAATCAATAGCTCAATTAGTAGAGGCAATTTCCTCAAGGCGAACGTAATCTAAAACGTCTGATGTGAGTTAAGGTAATCGGCTAAATTAGTGGCGGACTGAGAAATTACCTAAACTTCTAGGCTACTAGGCTACATCTGTGAACAACTGAAAAGCCCATAGCTGATAGCTACGAAGGAATAACCTTTAAACAAAGCTAATTCACATCAGGCGTACAAGATACGCCAGCTCGGGACTGCTTTATGCTGTCATACTGTAGGTAAGCCTGTCATAGAGACGATCTCCGGATGTTTAATCTGTATTACCTCGTGCATTAGCTTAAATCTGCTCGCAATTTACTGAATGCTGTCATTTACTCCTCCCCTACTTGCCCAATCAATTATCTCCGCTGTCAATCTCAAATTAACTCACTCCTACACCGAGCGTATTCCCCAAGATTTGCCGACTATAGTAGTTAGCAACCATCGCAGCTTTTTGGATGCACCTATTTTAATTAAGACAATTCCCAATACCTTAAGAATTGCCTGCCATCACTACATGGGGCAGACTCCCGTTGTCCGCAATCTAGTTGATGCCCTGGGCTGTTTTCCTCTAGGCCCGGCAGAACATCGTCAAAAAGAGTTTTTCGAGCAGGCTAGTCATTTGTTAACTGCAAGGCAGTGGGTCGGTTTATTTCCTGAAGGTACCAGACCGATGATTGAACCTACTTCACCTCAAGAAATCAATCAGTTTCATCGTGGCTTTGCTCACCTCGCCTGGAAAGTGCCAGTTCCTAATTTAGCCGTTTTGCCTGTCGCGATCGCTTCTCAAGCAGAAACTACTTATCCGAGTATTCCAATTAGCTGGCTCAAGCAGTTTGATCGTGACGAACCATTCTTTCAGCGTCAGGGCCTACACCCGATGCTAGTTTATCATCGCGTCCATGTTGCGATCGGGAGACCCTACTTGCTAAATGCGGCTCAAAAGCAAGAATATAAGGGGAGAAAGGCAAAATTAATGGCCATCGAATTGACTGACTATTGTCAGGCTCACATCACAGATCTGTTGCAGACAGGATGTTATTAAGGAGACTCGCGATTGATAGTCTGATCGACACTCAAGTAAATATAAAGAAAAACCAGCAGAATGCTTACTTGACTTGACAACTGTTAGAAGATGATGACTATTAAGAAGAAATAAGTTTTATTATACTTTTTTATACATCTATGAGTTTTGAGCTTAGTGTAGATTTTATTAAGCCTCGCAAAGTTAATCCAGACGCGCCTTTGTTTGTTTATCTACCGGGGATGGACGGTACGGGAGAATTACTACAAAGTCAGTCCGATCGCCTGGCTACTGGTTTTGATTTACGCTGTCTGGCAATACGGACTGATAACTACAGCACCTGGCAAGATTTAGCTAGAGATACAGTCAGATTAATTAAAGCGGAACTCGATGGCCAGACTAATCAGGAAGTGTATCTCTGTGGCGAGTCCTTTGGCGGTTGTCTCGCTTTAAAAACTGCTCTGGCAGCACCGAATTTAATTAGCAAGCTGATTCTGGTCAATCCTGCCTCTTGTTTCAAGCAACTACCGGTTTTAAGCTGGGGAGCGGATATTACGGCTTTGGTTCCGGCTTGGGTGCATCGCTATTCGGCAGCAGGACTTCTACCCTTTCTCGTTCGTCTCAATCGGATTAATGATTGCGATCGCGATCGCTTAGTTGCCAGCATGAAATCCCTTCCCCCCCATGTGGTTAGCTGGCGACTCTCTCTACTCAGGGATTTTCAGGTTATAGATGAGGAATTACGCAGTCTCGATATGCCAACTCTTTTGGTAGCAGGGGCAGCCGATGGCTTACTACCGTCTGTGGAAGAGGCAGAAAAATTATCGAAACTCTTGCCGCAGGGAAAGATGACTGTCTTGCCTCAGAGTGGTCATGCTTGCCTGCTAGAAACAGATATCAATCTTTATGAGCTAGTGAAAGAAAATTTTAACTTAGCTGACGATCGCCTCTTGCTCAAGCTATAGGTAATAGAACTCAAAAATGTATGGCTTGCCGGCTGGCATTAGTTCCATACCCAGAGAAGCTAATTTGCATTAAGCGTTTAGCAGATAGGGCTAAAGCATCACCGTGGCTTTTTGTGCCTTGAGATATTCCGTATTGACCCCCGATTCTCTGACCAGGGCAATTTTACCCGTCCGAGCAATTTCGCGAATGCCAAATTTTGTCAGCATCTGAATAATGGCGACAATCTTACCGGGATCGCCGACGACTTCTAGAGTTAGAGCATCTTCAGCTAGATCGACTACCCGCGCGCGAAAAATTTGCGCCACCTGAATGATTTCAGTACGGTTGGAGGCAGTGGCATTAATTTTAATTAGCATCAATTCCCGTTCGACACAGGGCTGTTGGCTAATATCCTGGACTTTCAAGACGCTAATTAGCTTGTATAGCTGCTTGATTAACTGTTCGACAACTTTCTCATCTCCAGGGACTACCATCGTAATTCGCGAGACTCCCGACTGTTCGGCAGGGCCTACTGCCAAGCTTTCAATATTAAAGCCTCGGCGAGCAAATAAGCCAGCAATGCGGGTTAAAACTCCTGCTTCGTCTTCTACTAAGACAGAAATAGTCTGCTTGGTCATAGCTGAGAAATGAATCGATGTTGATGGGTTAGTCTCCTATAATAAATGAATTTGGTTGGCTCAATCAGATTGTAAATATAGTTTGAAGTTAAAGTCTCTATCGAGCCAAGCGATCGCCCTCTAGACTCTGACTGAATTGGGTGTTTTTGCCGATCGACTTCGATTTCTGATGGGAATGACTATAATTGCCAAAGCCCAACTGTTTTTCTCTAATTTCAATGCCCAAATATCCCCGAATAAGTCGTAATTATCTTTATTTATTGTTGCTGCTGCTGATTCCCTTTCTTCAGCTTTGCGGGCGGATATTCACCAAAAACTATTACGCTTTTGACCTAGATATCTTGCAATATTTAGAGCATCGTCAGAGCGTGGGGCTAAATTTTATCTTCACCAATATCTATCGCTTGAGCAACACTTATGTTACGGGAACGATTGTTTTAATCGCCTTAATTGCGTTGATTCGTGGGCGTTACTGGACTGAAGTTAAGGCGCTGGTATTTGCCACTCTGGGGATCTTGTTACAGGTAGATTTCGTGCTCAAGCCCCTATTCGATCGAGATCGCCCTCCTAAACCCAGACTGGTGAGCGATTTAAGTCCGGATAGTTTTCCTAGCGGACATGCATCGGGTAATCTGGTCTTCTATTTTTATATGTCTTTTGTAATTGCCACTCTCTATCCCCAACTGACAAAGTATGTTTATGGTTTTTCCACCATGCTGGTTTTGCTCATTGGCTTTAGCAGTATTTTTGTCAAAGCACACTGGACAACGGATATCTTAGGGGGTTATGTCTTTGGCTATATCTGGCTTTTAATTAGTCTTAGTCTGCTGAAATTTCTCAGTTACCGGCAGGAAAAACTACAGCTACAGCAACAAGCCGCAACATTAAAACAGTCGCAGAAGCTCTAAATTCATTACTCCTTGGTTTACTAGGAAGCAACTCGAGCGAAACTTTATTCGACGACGATGCACCACTCATGCAGTTCGTACTCGACACAGCCATTAATTATTAGAGGATCTTCATTAACAATTTCTGTTGCCTCCGCCAGAGAATCGGCCTCAAATAATAGCATTCCACCGCCCAATTCTCCCCAGTAGCCTGTTTTTGCCTTGTGTCCCCGAGCGATTAGCTGACGCACATAGGATTTATGGGCTGCCACATAGCGATCAAAGATTGGCTTATCGACTATTCCCGTTTCTATTTTGACAAAGGTTGGCATCACAATAAGACCTAAACTGCTTTATACAATAAACATAATGCTAAGCCTATACCAGTGCTACATTAGGCCTCTAGGTAATTTCTTAAGTAATAGTTAACGTCTAGTGTGGATTAAAAATCAGAGTAGTTTGTTTTTAAGCTAAAAGCCACAAGGAAACAAATCAAATCTACATTA
>JBCBIN010000189.1:0-7121 GCA_038524555.1 Cyanobacteria bacterium J06623_7
CCTCGACAATTTTTGATCGCCTTCTCCCCGCCGTTCATTCGGGTCTGATTTTAACCTCAGTGATGTCCCACGATTTCTGTTAACGGATGCTTTACACTGGGATTCTTCGAGAGTATTTGCCACATGGACTTATCGTTGGTCAGTCGAAATCTTTCATGAGTTCTCCAAACAAATAGTTGGTTTTGAGTCGGCTCAGTTACGAAATGAAGAAGCGGTTAAACGCCATTTCTGTTTAAGTTGCGTAGCGCAGTCTGTACTCCAGCAAGCTAGTTGTAGTGGTAGAAAATCTGAACAGTTTAGTTTTGCTCCAGAAAACGAGCCAAGTATTGGTCAACGATTCCACACTCTTACGCGCGAAGCTTTGTATAACTTACTGGAGTTCAGTCAAAGTTTATCGCTTCAAGGGAAATCTACTGAGCAAATCATGGAGGTGATGATGCCTTCATAGTATTTTTTGTTCATTCAATCTCTTTTTAATTGAGAAACCTTCCAAGTCGTGTAAATCAGGCGCTCGCCGAATACCCCGAATTACAAAATATGACCATTGAAGAGCTTTTGAGCGATCTTGATGATATTCCCGAAGATATCCGCACCACGATTCGTAATAGTGGCGGTGGTCATGCCAATCACACTATGTTTTGGTCGATTATGACTCCCGATAGTACGGGAGAACCTACAGGAGCGATCGCTGAAGCTATTGACGATGCTTTTGGCGACTTTGATACCTTCAAACAAGAGTTTAACGACGCGGGTAAAAGCCAGTTTGGTAGTGGTTGGGCTTGGTTAGTCTTAGATAACGATGGCAATTTAGCAGTTACCAGTACTGCCAATCAGGACAATCCCATCACTGACGGTAGCTACCCCATTATGGGTAACGATGTCTGGGAACATGCCTACTATCTTAAATATCAAAATAAGCGAGGTGATTATCTCGATGCTTGGTGGAATGTCGTGAATTGGGACGAAGTAAACCTACGACTAGAACAGGCAGAAGCATGGTGGGGATAAAGCAATTCCTGCTATAAATTGCTTGAAAGAAATAAATTAAACCCTTTTTTCCTTAAGCTTTGCCCCTTACCTAGTCCTATCAGACTAATTTTCTACTTAGTGGTTATTAATAGAAAGCTTTTTTAATGCTGACACCGCATGCAGCTGAACTTTGCGATCGCTACTTGTAGCCAACTGTTCTAATACACTTCGTGTAGAGGGATCGCCTAATTGACCCAAAGAAGTAGCTAGAGTTTGTTCGATAGTTGCCGCCAGACCCGACTGTCTGTGGTAGAAATCTGTCAGTACTCTGGCTGCTTGTAGTTTTAGTTCCGGGGTACTGGTGCGACCCAAAACTACAATTATTTCTTGCATGACTAACTCACTGGCATTGATGAGCGCCTCTCCTAAATAGGTAATGCCCGAAGCCTGACGACTCCAGCCCAAAGCTTTGATTAAATCTGATTTAAAGCTTGCGGGGGTAGTTTCTGCCTGTAATACCTTCAGCAAAGCCAGATTAGCCTCATCCCGCCCCATTCTGCCCAGAGAAACTGCTGTTTGACGACATACTGCTAAATTCAAGTCGTAGAGTAGAGGCTGTAGCTGTTCTACTAGGTTTATTTCCTCACACAGATCGGCACGAAAACCCAAGGCAATCGCTGCCTCCTGTCGCACCTGGCTGGCTTTATCCTCCAAGGCGGCTAGCAATACTGGGGGTATACGACGATCGTGAAAACTGCCTAAAGCACTGACAGCGATCGCTCTAACTCCTGCTTCTGGATGGTTCGTAACGTCAATTAGAGGAGAAATCGTCGCGGTCGTCCGAATATATGACAAGGACTGAACGGCTAAAAGCGTATATTCTGGCTGAGATATCAGGTCAATTAAAGCCTCAACTGCCTGATCGCCTATCTTAGTCAAGGTTTTGCCCGCCATTTCCATGAGTTCGCGATCGCTCGACTGTTGTAAAAGCTGTACCAAGACCAACACCACTGACTGTTCGGCAAAATGACCCAAAATTTGGCACATAAACCAGCGCACTTCTGGTTCTACGGTTTCGTCGAGAGCCATCAGACTCAACGGCTCGATAATATCCTTGCCTAAGCGGGGAAAAATTTTGGCAATCTCCCACTTGTGTTGAAATTCTCCCTGGAGTAACATACTTAAGGCTAGGTCGAAAGCTGTTTGCCAATCTTTGGCACCCAGAACTAGCTGTTTTTTCAGCGGTTCAGTTTTCTTTTGAGGTAGTGCATTCAACACATTACTTACCTCCAGCCAATCTTGTTTTTGTGCTGCCACAAATCCCTGTTGGAGTATTTCTTCAATTACGTTGGGTGGGGTAAATACTGTTTCTGGTTTAATATAAGTCACGCGATCGCCGGCACGGTAAATAAGGTTTATTGACAAATTAATCTATCAAGGCTTTAAACTAACTTAAGTATTATTTTATTTTTATCGTAATTCTCGTAACGTAAAATACGCTTTTTGGTTTTTGATGCTAATTAAGAATCATATTAATGCAAATTATTCATGTATAACGATAATTCTTGAATAAAATTAGCCAGAAATAGTTAAACAGATAAAAGCTAGGAGCCAATGACAATAAGCGATCACAATTGCTCTTGACCTAGCTAGCCTAAATTAATTAGTGCGTAACCTCAGTGAATATATCGCCCCAAACCATTGTTGTCAAAATTGGGACTTCTAGTTTGACCCAGCCAACGGGAATTGCGATCGCCACCATCGCTTCCTTGGTAGAAACTCTCAGTTATTTACGCTCTCAGGGGCATCGAGTTGTGCTTGTTTCTTCTGGAGCGGTAGGAGTGGGATGTGCCCGGCTTAATCTGCCCGAAAGACCTCGCAAAATGGCTTTAAAACAGGCGGTGGCGGCAGTGGGTCAGGGACGCTTGATGCGAATTTATGATGATTTATTTAGCAGTTTACAGCAGGCGATCGCCCAAATATTATTAACCAGGCGGGAACTGGTGGAACGCAATACCTACGTTAACGTTGCCAATACCTTTCAAGAATTACTAGATTTGGGCGTTATTCCGATCGTCAATGAAAACGATACAGTAGCGATAGACGAACTCAAGTTTGGCGACAATGATACTCTTTCCGCTTTGGTTGCCAGCCTAATTCGAGCCGACTGGCTATTTTTGCTGACCGATGTAGATCGTATGTATTCTGCCGATCCGAAGACTGTTCCCGATGCTCAGCCGATTAAATTGGTTAGTAATCGAGAGTTCGATCAGCTACAGGTAGAGGCAGGAAGTAGTGGTTCTCCCTGGGGTACGGGAGGCATGGCGACGAAGTTAGCCGCAGCAAGGATCGCCACCAGCACGGGAGTAAGAACCGTAATTACCCAAGGCAAGCAGCCAAACAACATTATTGATATTCTGCGGGGAAAAGATTTAGGAACTCAGTTTGAACCCCAACCCCAAACCGATAATGCTCGCAAGCGCTGGATTTCCTATGGTTTAGTACCGATGGGCAAGCTGTATTTAGATCCGGGTGCTGTGGGAGCGATCGCCGAGCGGGGTAAATCTCTGCTACCTGCCGGTATTGTCCGGGTAGAGGGAGAATTTGCGGCAACGGATGCCGTACAGATTTGTGATGCTGAGGGAATAGAGCTAGGTCGAGGTTTGGTTAACTACAGCCATAGCGAAATCGAACAGATTAAAGGTCGTCACTCCACAGAAATTAGGGCAATTCTCGGTTACGACAGCGCCGATACCGTCGTACACCGGAATAACTTAGTCATGAGGGAAAACAGCTAGACTTACCGTTCTCCCTCAGATTTGTTTCTTTTAGTTTCCCTCTAAAGCAGCTAGAGTTTTCTGGCGATCGATTTTAAACATCAATACCCCAAGAGGAGGTAAGCAGAGGTCTAGAGAATAGGGCATGTTGTGAGAAGACCAGTCATCAGTCCACTTGCCGCCATAGTTACCCATGTTGCTGCCGCCATATTTGTTCGCATCGGTGTTAAATAGCTCGGTATAAAAACCTTTTTCCGGTACGCCGATACGATAGTGGCTATGGGGTTGGGGGGTAAAGTTACAGATGGCAACGATAAATTCATTGGAGTCTTTAGCTCGACGCACAAAAGCAATAACGCTATGACGATTATCACTACAGTCAATCCATTGAAAACCCGACTCTTCAAAATCCTGACTGTATAGAGCCGGTTCGCTGCGATAGAGACGATTGAGGTCGCCAAAAAACTGCTTTAAGGTCTTGTGGAAGTTATATTGCAGTAAATCCCAGTTCAGATCCGCCCAAACGTTCCATTCACTCCATTGGGCGAACTCCATGCTCATAAACATGGTCTTTTTCCCCGGATGGGCAAACATATAGCCAAATAAACAGCGCACGTTAGCAAATTTCTGCCATTCATCCCCGGGCATTTTGCCGATAATATTGCTCTTGCCGTGAACAATTTCATCGTGGGAGAGAGCTAGCATGTAGTTCTCGCTGTGGTGGTACCACATACTAAAGGTGAGGTTGTTTTGATGGAACTGACGGAACCAGGGATCCATATGGAAATAGTCGAGCATGTCGTGCATCCAGCCCATATTCCATTTCATGTTAAAACCCAAGCCACCAGTATAGGTCGGCCAAGACACCATCGGCCAGGAAGTTGATTCCTCGGCGATCGATAAGATGCCAGGATAGTAGCTAAACAAAATGCTGTTGACCTGACGTAAAAAGTCCGCTGCCTCAATATTTTCACAACCACCGTATTCGTTGGCAATCCATTCACCATCTTTACGACAGTAGTTTAGATAAAGCATGGAAGCGACTGCATCGACGCGGATACCATCAATGTGATATTTGTCGAACCAGAATAGGGCGTTGGCGACCAAAAAGTTACGCACTTCATTACGGCTGTAGTTAAACACTAGAGTTCCCCACTCCTTATGTTCTCCCTTGCGCGGGTCGCTGTGCTCGTATAGATGAGTACCGTCAAAGAAAGCCAAACCATGACCGTCTTTGGGAAAATGTCCCGGAACCCAATCTACAATCACGCCAATATTATGCTCGTGGCATTTATCGACAAAATACATCAAGTCTTCTGGGTTACCAAAACGCGAGGTGGGTGCATAGTAGCCGGTTACCTGATAGCCCCAAGAACCATCAAAAGGATGTTCCGCGATCGGTAATACTTCAATGTGGGTGTAGCCCAATTCCTTGATATAGGGAATTAGCTTATCTACTAACTCGTAATAACTGAGAAAGCGTGCATCTTCGTTCCATTCGGAGACGGCAACCGACTCACCGATGCCAGAGAGCAGCTTAGTGGGTTCTTCCGCAGAACCGTGCATCCAAGACCCTAAATGCAGTTCGTAAACCGAAATCGGCTGGTCGAGAGGAGGGCTATTGCGGCGTTTTTCCATCCATGCCGCATCGTTCCATTCGTAGCTATCGATATCGGCAACAATCGAAGCTGTTTTTGGTCTGACTTCCTGCTGAAAACCATAGGGGTCCGACTTCTCGTAGATGTGTCCTTCCCAGTTTTTGACTTCATACTTATAGGCAGCACCATAGGTAATCTCGGGAACAAACAACTCCCAAATGCCGCTAGCACCCTTGCGCATTTGATGCATTCTACCGTCCCAGCTATTGAAGTCGCCTAAAACAGACACATTACGGGCATTAGGAGCCCAGAGTGCAAAATATACCCCTGCAACGCCGTTAATTTCCGTCGCATGTGCCCCGAGCTTTTCATAGATCCGGTGGTGGTTCCCTTCGGCAAACAGATGAATATCGAGGTCTGTAAGCTTGGGAGAATTAAAGGCATAGGGATCGTAAATGACTCTTTCGCTTTCCCCTTCCTTAATCCGCAGCTGATAGTTGGCAAATTCCGGCTCTTTAACCACACAAACAAAGAAATGAGGATTATGCATAGACTGCATGGGATACTCAGTTCTACTTTCGGGGCAGACTACCCAAGCCGCAGAGGCATCGGGAAGATAAGCGCGCACCACCCAGCTTTGGACTTTGCCATTTTGTTCGTAAGGATGACGACCTAATACTTCAAAAGGATTGTGATGGAGGTTGTGAACGATCTGATTGACTTGTTCTGGAGCAATGGTAGAAGACATCAAAGTATCAATATCCTGGTGTATATGTTATCGGTCTAGTTTGTTAAAAAAGATACTGAGCCAGCATTGATTTAAGCCAGTCAGAAAACTAAAATTGAGCTTTTATTAAGGTATTTGATATGAATACTTTAACTATTTTTAAGCATAATATAAATAAATTATTGATTTTTAGCCAAAATACCTCAATAGAAAGGAATTATAGTTTTAATTAGCTTCCGCAGCTGTAGCAGAAAGATAAGCTGTCGAATGTCAGGATCGACTTGAGGAGAGAGGCTAGACTGGCTTAAATCCGTCTGTAGAATTTGATATTCACTGGCTGACAATGCTTGACCATCGATAGGCGATCGCCCTTCGAGGATTATTTCCGTTCGTAAGATTTCTTCGGGAGTGTCGTTAGCAGGAGGCAAAGCCAAACATAGTCGGGACAAGCAGGACAACCAGAGTAGAGTGGCTACACTTAGCCTGCCAAACCAGAAAGTTCTATATTTAATCACGGTTAAATATCAAATAGTAATTGTGGTTACCAGGATCGAGAGGGAACGGGGCAAAGAGGTTGGTTCGCTATTTATGGGAAAGGTCTACTGTAGAAATCATAGATCTATAAACCCGATTTTTGTGGTGCAGCTTAAATCTGCTGTGGAAGTTTACCCGACAAATTAGCTAAGTTAGACATAAAGTTAATACTTGAAACATTGACATACTCCCCTGCCTAAAGGCGAGGGGATTCTGGGATCAAACAAGAATTGGAAGTTGAACTTCTCTTACATTCTCTAATCCAAGAGTTGATGCCCCAACTCTTAGCAAATTAACCGCAGCATTCCAATCACGTCGGATACCTTTAGTGCCACAACCTTTGCAGTCCCAAGTCCTATCCCTAAGGCTTAATTCTTTGTTGATATGCCCACAGTGAGAACAGGTTTTAGAACTTGGAAAGTAGCGGTCTACAAAATGAACTACTTTACCTTTATTAGTTGCAACAGTTTGGAGGATTTCTAGAAAACTAGCAAAGCTTAAGTCGCCAACCTTTCT
>JBCBIN010000190.1:0-7117 GCA_038524555.1 Cyanobacteria bacterium J06623_7
CGTTTGGTTCGGTATAGGGAAAAGAACCTAGTTGAGATGTAGCAGTCTTACCCAGAATAATAAATCCCGCCTGTCTAATTTTGGTAATAATTCCCTCATCAAAGGTCGCAATTTGTTCTTTTAAACTAGCAACTCCATAGCTTAAGGGCATATCCGCCACAGATTTTAAATCTTTGATGGCAATCGGGACGCCAAAAAAAGGCGGTAAACTACGAGCTCCAGCATTTTCTGCCAGCTGGGCTGTTTTAGCTTTGGCATCGGCGATCGCGCTTTCCCGGGCTACATAATTAAAGCTCCCTACCTGAGCATCGTATCTCTCGATTCGCTCTAGATACATCTGAGTCAGTTCCAGAGGAGTTACTCGATCCTCCCTAATTAACCTGGCTTGTTCGAGAGCAGGGGTAAAGGCTAAATTCGTCGCATCAATTGGAGACATATTTTTAGGGGGCAGTAAACAGTACCATCCAGACAAAGACATAATAAAGGTAATCGGCATCAATCAGCGATCGGCAATTACCTCCCCAGTCCGCAGATCGAATAAGTATAAATGCTGAGATTCCCACCGAATGTTTAAGCGATCGCCCCGACGGCTAAAGTAGTGGGAGTCGGCAATCAAATTAAGACCGAGACTCGTTCCCGCAATTTTGACCTTGATTAGGGTTTCTCGACCTAAAGGCTCGACTAAATCTACCTCCACCTGGAGGCAATCTTCTCCCTCGGCTGAATTAGGGAAAATCTCGATATGTTCGGGACGGATTCCTAACTGCACTTTCTGTCCTGGACTCAAAGCTGATAATCCTTTTGGATAGCCAACGCTGATGCTGGAACCCAATAAAGTTACTTGGTCGCCGGTGACAACTCCAGGCAAAATATTCATGGGTGGATTGCCCAAAAAACTCGCTACCATGCTGTTGCGAGGCTGGCTGTATATTTCCTGGGGAGTGTCGATCTGCTGCACCTTACCATTAGCTAAAACCACAATGCGATCAGCTAACGTCATGGCCTCGACGCGATCGTGAGTTACATAGATAGTCGTGATTTGAAACTGCTGGTGCAGTCTTTTTAATTCAATACGCGTATCATCCCGTAGCTGAGCATCGAGATTAGATAGAGGTTCATCGAGCAAAAAAACTTGAGGTTGGCGGACGATTGCCCGACCCAAAGCGACCCGCTGCTGTTGCCCTCCAGACAGTTGTTTTGGCTTGCGCTTGAGTAAATGCTTAATATCGAGCGAATGAGCCACTTCCTGTATTTTGCGCGTCATCTCTGCCGACGGAACCCCGCGCATTTTTAACCCAAAAGCCAGGTTGTCCCTAACTGTCATATGGGGATAGAGAGCATAATTTTGAAATACCATCGCCACATCTCGCTGTCGGGCGGGAATATCATTGACCAAGCGATCGCCAATATATAGTTCCCCTCTAGTAATTGACTCTAGTCCCGCAATAGTTCGCAGTACCGTAGACTTACCACAGCCGGAAGGCCCAACTAAAACCCAAAACTCGCGATCGGGAATTTGTAAGCTAATATCTTCTATCGCTGTAACGTTATCAAACTGTCGGGTAATTCCTTGAAGACGAACTTTAGCCATTACATGATTGATTACTGATTACTGATTATTTGCACTAAAGTATTTCCTTCGGTCACGAAGCTTATCCTTTAGGACTGATTACTATTGACTGTTGACTGTTGACTGTTGACTGTTAAAATGGCGTTTGTTTTGTCAGGTTCTAAAACAGAATAATGTCGAGAGCTGCTACTTCTGCCCTAAGAGATGGGGTTATTTTAAACAATCGTTACCGAATTGTGAAGCAGATCGGCAGAGGCGGTTTTGGTCGTGCTTATCTAGCAGAAGATACTCAACGTTACCGCGAACTATGCGTACTTAAAGAGTTTGCTCCCCAGGTAGAAAGCAGCGAGGAGTTAAAACGAGCCGAAGATTTGTTTGAGCGAGAAGCGGGCATCCTCTATCGTCTAAATCATCATCAAATTCCTCGATTTGAAGCGTTGCTAAAAACAAGAATCGATAGAAACTCTTTTGACATGACTAGTCGAGATTCTGACCGACGCCGCTCGCAACATCGAGATCGGGCAACATCGCTTTTTTTAGTGCAAGAATACGTTACAGGTCGCAGTTATTGGGAATTGCTTCAGCGTCATGGCAAACTGCGGGAAAAAGAAGTTGTCGAAATGATTGAGGAAATTCTGCCGGTACTGGACTATATCCACAGCGCCGACTTAATCCATCGTGATATATCTCCGGATAATTTAATTTTGCGCGATCGCGATTACAAACCCGTCCTGATTGATTTTGGCTGTGTCAAGCTGGCTGCTAACGAAGTTTCTCGTTCTTCCGGTCACTCTGTAACTTTGATTGGTAAGAAAGGTTATTCTCCTGACGAACAAATCCGTCGGGGTCAGACTATGCCCTGTAGCGATCTATATGCTCTAGCAGTTACGGCTCTAGTTTTATTAACCGGAAAGCAACCTGATCGACTCTACGATAGTCGGGAGTCTAAATGGGACTGGGGGCGAGTTGATGCGACTCCTCATCTCAAAAAAGTTTTAGGTAAAATGCTAGCGGAAAGACCGTGCGATCGCTATCAAAATGTCGAGCAGCTACGTCAAGCACTAGGACAAAGAAATAGTTCCATTGCCACCAGTTTCTTAACTCATTTGCGGACTCTAAACCTCGCTCCTAGAAGCAGAAGCAGTAGAAACACAGACTATCGTCGCAGTTCTCTAGCAAATTTGAGTCAAATGACTCAGAGAATAAATCGCCTCATTACTTCAGCCGAACTAAAAAAGGTAAAGTCCTGGCAGTGGGGGATGCTAGCATCGGTAATCATTGTCATTCCTGGTTTGATTAGCTTCAGCACCATTAACTACCGAATCAGTCGAGCTATACCTTTCGAGTCCGAAAACGACAAAAAAAATCTCGCTCTTAGCCAAGAAGAGCTAGACCTACAGCGCCAAATTCACCGACAGGTCGAATTACTGCCCATGGACAGCAGTGCCTTTTACAAACAGGTAGACGCTATTTTTCACCAGCGCTATCCGGAACTTGCCGGAAAACAGCTATCAGAAACAGGAGAACATCAAGAGTATCGGCAGGTCTGGTATCAAATTGCGGGTAATCTACTCGCCCAACGGCAGCGTCAGCGCAACTGATTGCTAGATGATTACTAATTACTAGCTACCCTGTTTACTGTTTACTGTTCACTGTCTGGAGGGTCAATAGTTTTACTGGGAGAAGCATCATAAAGGGCGTTTAAGCGCGAACGAGCATCATCCACCGAGACTGATCGCATGACCAAAAGAGGTTCTTCAATTACCTTACCCTGCTCGTCCAGTAGCTCTGGATGAAAAGATTGCTTACTTGTGGGGGCTGTTTTGCCTCCGCTACCATAGCTGGGGGGATAAAACTTTTGGGTTTCGGCACTAAGAGTGACCAAGCTTCTGATTAAATTGCTCACGGCCAATAGAGCAATTACAGTGAAGGCTAAAATGTAAATTAAATGCAACATATAAGTTATTTTTGCTCATAAACTAATCGCCTCAATCTGCCATGAGGACGATTATGGATCTCTTTGGTTCCTGTTCTAAGATTCTAGATCTATCTAAGGTAGTTGTTTGCTTTCTCTTAGTTTTCTGGCAATATCCCAGCATTCTGCTACTAGTTGATGCCAAGGAAGCAACATCTGAGAGTCAATACCTGCAGACCCTTCCGTCGCTTTAAACAGCATTTGTGCCGTTTGAACTTCCCGCTGAGCATAAACGATTCTGCTCAAGATCTCCGCCTGTTCTTCCGGAGTAAAAAAGGGCATTTGCTGCGACTCTAATAAGCTAATAGAACGCCCAAACCAATACTGAAAATCTTCTAACAACGGCTCTAGGACTGTCTTCAGCAGTTCTTTTTCTGTCGGTTGTTCGGTGGACATTATTGTAATTTTTTAAAATGGTTTTTATTTCACTATTTATCTTAGCGTTTTTTACAAAAATTAATATAAGTATTATTTTGTTATCAGAATTAGGACGTTAATTATCGAACCACAATTGAAGAGCGATCCCGATCTAAAATGAGATATTACTTGCGTCTTTAATAACAGCCGATGCCCGAAGCAGAACCAGCACAACAACAAATTAAGCTACTCCGCACTAGCGAATCTGAGTCATTACAAAAAATTCGCCATACCGCCTCTCACATCATGGCAATGGCAGTACAAAAATTGTTCCCTAAAGCACAGGTAACCATCGGACCTTGGACGGAAACTGGTTTTTATTATGATTTTGATAGTCCCGAGCCCTTTACTGATAAGGACTTGAAAAAAATCCGCAAGGAAATGATTAAAATCATCAATCGCAAGCTGCCGGTTTTACGGGAAGAAGTAAGTAGAGAAGAAGCTAAAGCCCGTATTGAAGCGCAAAATGAACCCTATAAGTTAGAGATACTCGACAGTATTCAAGAGCCGATTACAATTTATCATCTGGGGGAACAGTGGTGGGATTTATGCGCTGGTCCTCATGTTGAAAGTACCGCAGACATCAACCCTAAAGCGATCGCCCTTGAAAGTGTTGCGGGAGCATACTGGCGTGGTGACGAAACAAAGGCCCAACTCCAGCGCATTTACGGTACGGCGTGGGAAACTCCCGAACAGTTAGAAGAATATAAGCGACGTAAGGAAGAAGCATTAAAACGCGATCATCGCAAATTGGGTAAGGAACTGGGGTTATTTATTTTTGCCGATGCGGTAGGTTCTGGTTTACCCTTGTGGACTCCTAAGGGCACGATTTTGCGATCACAGCTCGAAGATTATCTCAAAGGAGAGCAAATTAAGCGGGGCTATCTACCCGTAGTCACCCCTCATCTAGCTAAAGTTGATCTGTTTAAGATTTCCGGACACTGGCAAAAGTATCAGGAAGATATGTTTCCGATTATGGCAGAAAACGAAGCTGCTGCCGCCGCCGAACAAGGCTTTGTAATGAAGCCGATGAACTGTCCTTTTCATATCCAAATATATCAGAACGAACTGCGCTCTTATAAAGAGCTACCGATGCGCCTGGCTGAATTTGGCACGGTCTATCGTTACGAACAGTCCGGTGAGTTAGGGGGCTTAACCAGAGTTAGGGGCTTTACGGTGGATGATTCTCATCTATTTGTGACTCCAGACCAGCTAGATGATGAGTTTCTCAAGGTAGTAGACCTGATTTTGACCGTATTTAAGAGTTTACAGCTAACTAACTTCAAAGCTCGCCTTAGTTTCCGCGATCCGGAGTCCGATAAATATTTGGGTTCGGACGAAGCCTGGTCAAAAGCTCAAGGAGCAATTCGACGCGCAGTGGAAAAAATGGACATGAATCACTTCGAAGGTATTGGCGAAGCTGCTTTTTATGGACCTAAACTCGACTTTATTTTTGAAGATGCTTTAGGTCGAGAATGGCAGTTAGGAACGGTGCAGGTAGACTATAATTTACCCGAACGCTTTGGACTAGAGTATGTGGCGGAAGACGGTTCCCGCCAGCGTCCGATTATGATTCACCGCGCACCTTTTGGTTCTCTAGAGCGCTTAATCGGTATTTTGATTGAGGAATACGCCGGAGACTTTCCCCTCTGGCTCGCTCCCGTACAGGTCCGTCTCTTGCCCGTTAGACCCGATCACTATGATTATGTGAAAGAGGTCGCGACTAAAATGCGCGTGGCAGGAATTCGGGCTGAAGCCGACACTAATGGCGATCGCTTAGGTAAAATGGTGCGTAATGCTGAGAAGCAAAAAATTCCCGTTATGGCAGTTATTGGCGACCAAGAGGTGGCAGATAATACCCTAAGCGTTAGGACTCGCGCCTCGGGAGAGTTAGGCGCGATCGCCAGCACCGAAGTAATTAGTAAGCTAACTGCGGCAATTTCCGAGCACGCTAATTTCTAGATTTTTAGCTAATCTTTAGCTATTTTTAAAGTTATTAAGCGAGTTGCCTTACTCCGCCTATCCTTAATAGAAGATGATACAGCCAAACAGCAACTACAGCCGTCTTCAGGCAAATAGACTAAGTTCGAGATTAACTGGTTCTATGCTTTAGGTTCTATGCTCTAAACTTTTTCGGCCAAATCTGCAAATAAGGTTTTACTCATGTAAACGCTGCTGTAATTTGATTAATGTGAATATTAGGTCTAAGTTTGACCTTGCTGGAATATTTCAGCGTATCCCGTTATTTTTCGGTCATTTTCTAGGATTTATCCAATTTGTCGATGATATATAGCAATGGGCTGTTACAAGAGATAGTAACGACATTTTATCGTTATGCATTAAGGTCGGGCGTAATTTTCGTTTACAGTTTTTTGGGGCTAAATTTTAACCTGGGCAAGGCTGATGCCGGCGAAAATATTCTCGTGATTCATTCCTATAACGAAGAGCTACCGGCAACTCAAGAGCTTCAGCTGGCGATCGATCAGGGATTTATGGAATTGGGCTCTGAGAATAATATTTATCATGAGTTTCTTAATGGTGGATACGATCTAGAAGCACAGCAAGAGCAGAAATTCATCGAATACATTAGTAGAAAATATCGTCGCAGCAGCATCGATCTGCTGATGGTAGTAGAGGAACCCAGCCTGGGTCTGATTTTGCGTCAACATCGCCGCTTCTTTGCCGAACTGCCGGTAGTTTTTGTCGGGATAGAAACCGTCAATCAAGAAATCTTAGATACACCTTGGCTGACGGGAATTATTGAAGACCATTCCCTTATAGAAACCGCTCTAGAAGCGACAAGGCAAAACTGGAGTAATACTGTTGTTGTAATCGACAATCAACAAGAAGATGAAGAAAAAAGTCTCAATCAGATTAGGTCAATCGAAAGCAACTCTGAACAATTTTTGCAGATTGATACCGTCAATAATTTAACCCCAGAAACTGTTGAAGAACGTTTGAGCAAGTATCCCCAAACTGTACCCATCGTCATGCTGGGTCAACTATATCAAACTCAGTCTCACAAAGAATTAATCGACCCTAGTTTAGATGCTCAAATTTTAAGCAACCTAGTACCCAATCCGATCTATACGGATAATTCGGCTCGCTTGGGCAACGGTGTGGTCGGAGGCAAAATATTCGATACTAACTATCAG
>JBCBIN010000191.1:0-7112 GCA_038524555.1 Cyanobacteria bacterium J06623_7
GTCTGTAGGTCAGATGAATAAACTTGGGCGGAATATCGGAAGCTAAACCAACCCCAATATAGGCTCCCAAGTTTATTCATCTGACCTACAGACCCGAGGGAACCCCCAAACGCAAACTGGCAATTGTCGGCAAAAGCTTAACTTTTGATTCGGGTGGTTTAAACCTCAAGCCCAGCGGTAGCGGGATCGAAACTATGAAGATGGATATGGGTGGCGGTGCGGCAACTCTAGGCGCAGCCAAAGCGATCGCTCAACTCAAGCCCGATGTGGAGGTTCATTTTATCTGTGCCGCTACGGAAAATATGATTAGCGGCAAGGCAATGCGCCCGGGAGATATCCTCAAAGCCTCTAATGGTAAAACAATCGAGGTTAATAACACCGATGCAGAAGGTCGCTTAACCCTTGCCGACGCTCTGGTTTATGCCGAAACTCTAGAGGTAGATGCGATCGTCGATCTGGCGACCCTGACAGGAGCCTGTATTGTGGCCTTGGGTAACGATATTGCCGGACTTTGGACTAGCGATGATGCTCTAGCTGGCGAAATGAAACAGGCAGCAGAAGCGGCGGGAGAAAAGTTCTGGCAGATGCCGATCGAAGATAAATATTTTGAAGGCTTAAAGTCTCCCATTGCCGATATGAAAAATACCGGGCCTCGTGCTGGAGGTTCGATTACGGCAGCACTATTCCTCAAACAGTTTGTTAAAGATACTCCCTGGATGCACCTAGACGTAGCCGGGCCGGTCTGGGCGGATGCTCCTGGGGGCGTAAACAATAAGGGGGCAACGGGTTTCCCTGTTAGAACTTTAGTCAACTGGGTTAGTAGCTAGCTTTCTCTGACAGTTCCGCCTATCTTACCCAGTACCAAAGCACCGAACATAACCCGAGAAATTGAAATCAGCAGTTGCTGATATAGCTTAAAATGTATTGTACGATACACATTGTTATAGTTTTCGTTGATATAATTTGGCATACTTTCTTTAGTTAACAGTAGGTTAATTTAAAGAAAGCGATCGCTTTTTGAGCGGTCTAAATCTTTTAGGGTGTGAGTCAAATGTTTAAATCAATACGCAACTTGTTGCTGGCATCTCCAGCAGCGATCGGCTTGGTACTGGGTTCTCAAGGAAATGTTTTCGCTCAAGCAAATGCTGACAGTAATTCTCAGCTTTTGGAGCAAATTAATAGCTACAGCCGAGAAGGTAGAAAAAGTTCTGCCTCTCAGGTAACTAACGTCAATCAGCTACGGGATGTTTCTCCCACTGATTGGGCTTATGAAGCACTTCGTAGTCTAGTAGATCGTTACGGCTGTATCTCGGGTTTTCCCAACCAAACTTATCGTGGTAGTCAGCCTTTGTCCCGTTACGAATTTGCGGCTGGTCTTAACTCTTGTTTAAATCAGATCGAACGCTTAATCGCCTCCCAGGATAGTGGCGTTGTGCCAGAAGACCTCGATACTATTAATCGCTTAGGTCAAGAATTTGAAGCAGAATTAGCCACTCTAGGTGGTCGTCTAGACGAGATTGAAAGCCGTACTGCCGTGCTAGAAGATAACGCCTTCTCCACTACTACCAAACTAGAGGGTGAAGCTGTATTTGGTATCAGCGGTGAATTTAACACTAGCGATAACGACGAAATCGTGTTTCAAGATCGGGTTCGTCTAGCATTTGTATCCAGTTTCTTTGGTGAAGATGCTCTTTATACTCGTTTAGATGCTTCTAACGCTGGCTTTGGTTTTCAGACAGAGAATGAGAATGGCGGTGATGTACCCCTCGACACGGGAATCTTAACCTATCAAACTGCCGATAGTGGCAACGATGTTGGGATCGGCTGGCTAGCTTACTATTTCCCCATTGGCGAGAAAATTGATGTTTATCTTCCCGCTGCTTTCCCTCTGTGGGTAGACTTTGTTCCTTCCTTAAGTCCCTATCTAGACTCCTTTACTGGTGCTAGCGGTTCTCTTTCTAGCTTTGCTGAATCTAGCCCGATTTATAAAATTGGTCTTGCTGGTGGTGGTGGTGTCGGCTTCAACTTTGAGGCAACTGACTTTATCACTGTTAGCGCTGGTTTCTTTGGTGGCGATTCTTTCAGCCCCATTGAAGCTGCCGACGGTGGTTTATTCAATGAAGAATACTCGGCACTCGGTCAAGTTACTCTCAGCCTCCTAGACGATAAGCTACAGTTAGCTGGTACCTATGTACTAGGTCAGTTTGGAGCGGGAGATAACACTATTTTTGACTTAGGTGTTGGTACTGCCAGTGCTAGAAATCCCTTCGATGGCAAAATCTCAGCTAATTCTTACGGTGTTGAGGCAGCTTTCCAAATTGGCGATCGTATTGCTCTTAACGCTTTCGGGATGCATACTGACGCTCAACAAGCTGTTGGTGATGAAGATGCAGAAATCTGGTCTTATGGCGTTGGTCTATCTCTACCTGACTTGGGTAAAGAAGGCAACTTAGCAGCTATCTTTGCTGGGGTTGAACCTTATGTTGGTTCTCGCAGCAATGGTGAAAGCGACGATTCGCCCATTCACATTGAAGGCTTGTACAAATACCAGTTTAACGACAATATTTCTATCACTCCTGGTGTGGTTTACATCATCAGCCCCAATGGTAATGAAGACGATGAAGACGCTTTGCTAGGCGTCCTCAGAACTACTTTTACCTTCTAGGTTAGGGCTTGTAGTCCATATATAAACCGCTATTTCTAGCGCTCAAAGTCACGGTTAACTGAGTTTAATCGTGGCTTTTTTGTATGTATGCTTTATGGTTTGCCATTGACAGTCAGGCGTTTTAAGCTGTTGGCCATCACGTCGGTAGTCTGTCCCGAAACACTAAACAACAGGGCTTCGCGGTAAACACGCCCGGCTGAAGAGTGAAGATAATTCGCGGCACCACTAGATGCCACCACTGCCGCCAGACTACAGCGTTGAGCCAGATCGATCGCGGCGGTGCGGAACTCTAGCTTCTCGGCATAGGTTGTCTGACCATTAGCCACATAGTTCATCCCTCGCATCTCTTGCAGTCGAACTTCATCGAATAAAGTCTGCCAGGAAGAAGCGATAAATTTTAGCTGCTTGCCTCGAGCAACACCCTGTAAAATATCTAGTCCGGCATAGGCACAGCCGAGGGCATAAAAACCGTGATTGAGAATATTTTGACGACTGCTCTGGTGAATTGCTCCGGGAGGATTAATACTCACCAGGCGATCGCGCGATAAAAGCCAGCGATCAATCGTTGCGCTAACTGTATCGGTGGCGGCGGCAGCTAATAATTCCATTGGTTGACTACAGGCAATAGAACCGTTTTTTTGAGTGGCGTTTTGCAGGGGTAACAGTCCGTAAAGCTCTCGACCATCAGCTAGAGTCGCACCGAGGATAAACCAGTCGAAATAACCATAGCCCGTAATCCAGGGAACCTTACCAGAAATCAAATAGCCCTCGGAGGTTTCTGTCGCTCGCACGGCAGGTTGACCGAGACGACGCAGATGGGAAAAACCCACACCGATGAGGGGTTCTCCTTTAGCCACACCAGGAAAAAACTGGCGCTGTAAAGCTTGATTAGGACTTTGAGCTAGTTTGCTTACCGCGCTTTGGTGCTGAGTCTGGAGGAAGGTTAAGGCTCCAGAAGTTCTCGCTAAAGTAATCTGTAAACTCCGATAATCGACCTCCTTTAGACCCATGCCGCCCAATTCTACCGGCGCTTTCATTGCCAACCAAGAGCGATCGCCCATTTGCTGTAAAACTCGACGTAGCCGTGCTCTATTACCGTCTATTTCGTTAGCCAGGGGGGAAACTATCTCCTTGAGCCAAGCTTCAATAGTCGGGCGATCACTAACCATGTTTAGAACTTATCTTTATCATCTAGACTAATATCTTTGACGTTTCTGGCAATCCGAGACAGCTCGCTTTTCTCATTAATAGAAACGCGGGAAGGAGAACCACTAATAATGCCCTCGTAATTGCGGAAAGATTCTTTGATAAAGGGAATTTCTGGCGCGTCAGAACTAATCACATACTCGCGAATCCCCTTATCGTGCCAAGAACCGCGCATTTTAAACACGTTCATTGCCCGCGACATCTCTCCCCGAATTTCCACATACTGCAAGAGAATAATCGTATCGGTAATCGTCGAAATATGAGATTCAGTAATTGAGTTAGCCCCCAAAAACTGATCGGTGGTGTTGGTGAAAAATCCGGTAATTTCTTCTTGCTTGGCATAACCCGTCACGCCAATCACAAACTGACGAAAGGCATTATTAGTTACTCCCCTCGCGAGCGCAGACAGGGAGTCGATCGCAATGCGGGATGGCTTAAATTCAGTAATTTCCGACTTGATCATCTGTAGGTGGTCTTCTAAACCAGCCGACTCGGGATAACAGCAGAGTAACTTTAATAGCCCTTGACGCTCCATTTCCTCAAAGTCTACCCCCCAAGAAGACGCATTACGAGATAGCTGTGCTCGCGACTCTTCATAGGCGAATAGTACCGCTCTTTCTCCCTGACGGCAGCCTTCTTCGAGAAATTTACTCACTAGCAGGGTTTTACCCGTGCCGGTTGCTCCTGTGGCTAAAATAATCGAGTCTTTGAAGAAGCCACCTCCACAGAGGCGATCTAGAGTTTTGACCCCCGATGAGCGACGGACGTTGGATGAACGCTGGGTTAGACGCATTGCCCCGAGAGGGAAGATATTAATCCCATCATTGGTAATGGTAAAGGGGTATTCTCCCTTCATGTGAGTCGTACCTCTCAGCTTGAGAATTTCAATCGTGCGGCGGCGACGCTCTCCTTCTAAAACATTACGAATAATAATTACGTTATCAGAGACAAATTCTTCCACTCCAAAACGAGCTATTTGCCCGTATTCCTCCACCCTTTCAGTCGTGAGGATCGAAGTTACCTCTAGCTGCTTGAGACGAGCTACCAAGCGAAATATCTCTCGGCGGACTACCGACGCGGCATCATATTGCTGGAAGACCGCTGTAACCGAATCGATCGATACCAGCTTGGCTTTATACTTGCGAATTGCGTATTGGATTCGTTCGATGAGTGCCGACAGATCGAAGTTCCCGACTACTTCTTGTCCTTCTGGATCGGGAGAAGCATCAAGGATAAATAACTTGCCCCGTTCGATTAGGCTTTGTAAATCCCAGCCAAAACTACAGGCATTCTCAATAATATCTTTAGGAGATTCTTCAAAGGTAACGAAAATTCCCGGACAATCAAAGAACTCGATACCGCGATAGAGAAATTGCACTGCCAGTAAGGTTTTACCCGTACCAGAGGTGCCACTAACTAAAGTGGTTCGGCCAATCGGCAAACCGCCGTAGGTAATTTCATCAAAACCTTCAATCATGGTGCGAATCTTACGCACTCCCTTGACTGCTAAATCTTCCGGCTGAGGCCGCTCGTTAGTGTTGGATTCGTTCATCTAAAACTGGACTGGCTTGTTTATAGTCTGGCTTAAAACCAACTATGATAATTTTAAGCTTTTTTTTATTATTGACTCTAGTATAATATTTTACCGTCCATTGAAGCGTTGAGTTTATAACCTTTGTTCCCTAATTTCTTCGTAGAGCAAATCCAAACCAATTAATACCTTCTCGCGATCGCTCAGATCACCAATAATCTTACGGACGGGAGGGGGGAGAACTTTAGAAAGAGTAGGGGTCGCCAAAATTTTGTCCTCTTCTGCTAGCTGGGGATTTTTTAAAACATCAATCACTTTAAGAGCGTATACTCCCTGAAAATCTTGCTCCAGAATATTCTTGAGTGTTTTTAAAGCTCGAACGGAGTTAGGCGTGTTTCCCGCTACGTATAGTTTAAGTACGTAAGTTTTTCTGAATTGATCCATAATATCTAACAACTTACCAACTAACATGAGGGGATAAGTTTGAAAATTTGTTCGAGAAACACTAAGACAATACAATTTAGATAATCAATTTAACCTATAAATAGGTATTTATTCTACTGCAAACAATAAATTCATCGAATAATCTGATTCGGGAATTGAACGCCGATATATTTCGCAAAGATGGGACACAATATCAATGAGAGGTAAACGATAATCTAGTAAGATATCGTCACTGCGGCCCTCTATTTTAAGCTGGTAAGCAAAATCATCAATTAAGTCCATGTGTATCTCCAGAATTTGTGAGGTGGAGATATCAGCAAAAAAAGCTCGTTCGACAAACTCATCAATCAGCCGTTCGATTGCCACATCTTCCTCAAAATAGGTTAACAGGATTTGACGATAACTCTGGCGAATTTGACCATCTAGCTCTTGCTGCTGCTCTGGGGCTAAATTAAGCCAAAAAGCATCTGGGTCACGCTTGTAAAAAAAACCCATGTAGCTCAATCTCTGCTTGAGTTTATCGGTCAAACGTCGCTGCTGAGCAATTAAGGATTTTTTAACTCCGAGCTCAATTTGTGCCGGTTCTGGCGGCTCGCTTTCGCTTTTGGCTGCCAAACTAATAAACTTATTAATTGCTAGCTGAATATAGGCATTAATTTCTTTGAGCTGAGTTGGGTAAAGTCGAACCTCCGCTGGGTGATAAATATCGCTAACTTCAAGCTCTGTCAGATTATCCCCTAAATCTATCTCCTTCGCCGTATAGTTAGCTGATTTAGCTTCGATAATAACGGTTGGTAGCAAAATTTCTGCTTGCCATAGCTGTTTGAGACTGACTGAAAGCTGATCGCTCAGGCTCAAAATTAAGCAGTCTATCTCTTTGTCAGACTTCAGAGCAAAATCAATCAGGTCATCAAGCAAATTGAAGCTATTTAGCTCATAGCAATCATCGTCAAGCAATTTGACAACCGAATCGGCTAGGGGTCGTTGGGTCGCTAATAAACAAATTTGCAGTTTTGTTTGGATTTTCGTAGGAGAGTTGCTGTGATGCTCGGACATTATGGGACGGGTTTATACATGATAAAGACTGTTAACACTGAGGTAAAAATTCTCCTACATTCAGTATTACAGTCTAGCAGTAGCTCTAAGCAAAATCTGGCGATTTATTTGTCTGTCCCGGCGATCACCGACATTAAAGTCATGGAAGGCGAGACGAGTAGGGGTTTTCCTAATAAAAATCTAACATTTATCACACTTATTTGCAGACCG
>JBCBIN010000192.1:0-7091 GCA_038524555.1 Cyanobacteria bacterium J06623_7
ACTGGCATTTTAGTTCTCTGTTTATACTCTCCTCTACCTCTTTATTCTGTCCTAATCTTTGCTTCGATTGCTATAATACAAATTTGTGTATACCCAATGCCCTCAATTCTTGTTTAAAACAGCTATATTTTCTCAACTTGTACTGTATTAAGATAGAAAACTCCAGCTCTCTATATGGAAGAGGTTTAGCTATCGTTGCTACTACCAATTAAATATAGCAGCGCCATGCGCGTCGCCACACCGCTAGTCACCTGTTTGGATACTAGACTGAGATTGGGGTCGTCCATTAAGTCGGAAGTTATCTCGACACCGCGATTAGTTGGGCCTGGATGTAGTACCTTAACCTGAGGCTGGCATAATTTTAAGCGATCGCGAGTTACCCCATATAGCTGATGGTATTCTCGTAAACTGGGAATAAAATTTGCCGTCATGCGCTCTTTCTGGAGCCTTAGTGCCATGACAAAATCAGCATTTTCTAAGGCGGGTGCTAGCTCCCAATGAATATATAGTTTTCCTTGGGCATTTGGATCTACAAGGCTTAAAAAAGTCTTAGGTAAGAGAGTAGCTGGGGCACAAAGATGTACCTCTGCCCCGGCAGTAGTGAGGCTATAGATGTTAGAGCGGGCGACTCGTGAATGCAAAATGTCGCCGACGATGACAATTTTTTTGCCCTGGAGCAATTCTAAGCGGGGATTATCGGCATCTAAATCGGTCGTTAGCGTAAATAAATCTAATAAAGCTTGGGAAGGATGCTGGTGTAAACCGTCTCCGGCATTAAGGATGGTGACCCCCGAATTGAGTCGATCCATTTCTCGAGCGATGATTTGTGGGACTCCTGCTTCTTTGTGGCGAATAACCATGATGTTTGCACCCATCGCCAAATAGGTTTTTGCCGTATCTAAGATAGTCTCGCCCTTGGTTAGAGAAGAACTCCCTGGGGAAAAATTGAGGATATCTGCCGACAATCTCTTGGCTGCTAATTCAAAACTGCTGCGAGTCCGCGTAGAAGGTTCAAAAAACATATTGGCAACAACTTTGCTCTGTAGGGCGGGAACTTTCTTCGTTCTTCCCGACAGTACCTTTTGAAAACTTGCCGCCGTTTGCAGTACCGTCTCATATTCCTCGGTGGTGAAATCCAGCAAAGAAAGAATATGTCGTCTGGTCCAGGTATTAGTTGCCATAGTTGTTAAACAAATAGGGAGAAGACAGCATCTCGTCTCTATCGATAATTATTTATTTGCAAAACATCCATCAGGTTATCAGGTTATAGTTATTTCAACAATTATCTACCTTAAGCGATCGCGGTAAACCGGTACTAAGGGTTAATTATTTTTCAATAAGAAGTTAAGTAAGAAGTAAAGAATAGCTATCAAAAATTAACGCCCCAGCTAGTTTATAGCCCGAGCGTCGGATTTCTTATTTACCAGCCTGTTATAAAGGATGGCTGGCGGTATTTATATTGCTATTTTAAGGGTCGTTTATAATCCCGACTGCGATCGCAATTACTCTTATATTGTGATTTAGATTTATCCCCTATATTTTTGCCCAAAATGAACGCCCAGACTAACTATAATGATCTGAGCGCTCTTAGTTTCTTATAATTCAGCCTGTTATAGGTGGTGGCTGGTGTTATTTATATTTATACAGTCATTCTATTGAGTAATTTTGCTCTTACTAGTGATTTATAGCCGTTCTGCTTGGTGAACCTATGCGTAGTAACAAAAACTATGTTAAAACCACATCTAAACTATAATTTCATCGGGCTGGAGTTGAGCTAGTTCGAGGCTGGCAGACCATAACTGTTGGGCTTTAGTTAAATCGTAAGATTCTTCGGAGGAAGCGATCGCTTGAAACCCGCTAAAGTACTTGCCAGTAGAGCTTTCTAATTTCGGGTCGGTAACTAATCTCGCTAAAGCTTCTCCCGACTGTGCCATGGTATTGACGTTGGGCACAAATTTACACAGAATGGGCAAAATATTATGCCAGACAAACTTAGCCATGGGAGCATAGTCTTGCGCCAAGCCCGATCCTGGCATTAAGCCCGGATTAAAAACATTAACGGTAATCGGTGCGGCTTCTGTACTTAGGTTGCTGGTTTGAATCCGACGGGACAGTTCGTAGGCGCAAAGTACGTTACAAAGTTTTGAGGTGGTGTAGGCAATGCGTCCTCGGGTGCCAAGATCTTGATTTTTTAGTTCGGGGTCTTGCTCTGGATAGGCGATTAGCTGCGGATCGCGCCAATAGGGTGCAGGCATCCCGGTTGTTTTGCTGCTGTCGTGGGTATCACTACTTACCAAAACAATTCTAGCGGGATGAGTTAGCTGTTTGAGCAGCAGATTGAGCAATAAGAAGTGTCCCAAATGGTTAACGCCAAAGGTAGTGTCGTGACCGGCTTCGGTGTAAGTTTGTCGTTGAATAAACTGTACCCCTGCATTACAAACAATACCGCCGAGGGGAGGCAAATCGCGATCGCTTAACTGACGGACAAAAGTACGGATCGAATCAAACGCCGCTAAATCTAGACTCATCGCTGCTATCTCTTGGCGATCGCTAGAGGCTTTTAACGCCGCTACGGCTGATTCTGCCTTGGCTTGATTACGACAGGCAAGCACTACATACCAATCTGGGTTGAGCGCTAGATACTTGGCACAGTGATAGCCCAAGCCACTATTGCCACCCGTAATAATTACTGTCTTCATTACTCCCTTCTCCTGTTTTCAGCCAGCCCTACAGCTAATGCACTTCTAACCACTGCTGTATCGCCGGGGGAAAATCTATTCTCTGTCGGCGACGGGGGTTTATACAAACGTGTCTGGTTTGAGCTTTAATTACAGCTTGTTCTAAATTATCATTATCCACCAGCACAATCTGATAGGCGATCGCAAATTCACTCCCATTGATTTGACGCGTATTGAAATTGACCTGAATTAAATCGCCACAGCCCAGGGGACGTAAAAAATCAATTTCGGCACGAACAATTGGTAACGCCACTTTCCCTTCTCGAATCATCTGCTTAAGGTTAATTCTGGCTGCTGCTAGAGACTCTTCATACGCTTCATGACAGATTTCTAATCCCTTGGCAAAATAAACCACTCCCGCTGCGTCCGTATCGCTCAAATGAATACGCCTTTGATAATCAAACATCGATCAATCTTATAAATTTCAAGTAGGGCAGTTCCCAATCCCTAATAGCCATTAAACATCCTAGAAAGAAATACAAACCTCTGTAAATTAATAGATGTAGACTCAACAAATTAGCTCCTTACTATGTCGGAATCACAACCGCATCCATCACAGCCAATGTTTAAGTCTCTGGTCGATAAATCCATCGAACAGCAAGATCCTTCTGGTTGGTTTGAACCACTATACGCTGCCGCCTCGGGCAATACAGAACAAGTTCCCTGGGCTAAAAATCGGGCTCATCCCTATCTTCAAGAGTGGTTACAGATAAAATCACCCCAAACACAAGAAAAATTGGCTTTGGTAGTGGGCTGCGGGTTGGGAGACGATGCCGAGTTATTAGCGAGTCTGGGCTATGAGGTTACCGCGTTTGATATTTCTCCTACGGCGATCGCCTGGTGCCAAAAGCGCTTTTCTCAATCTCGGGTTAATTACCTTGTAGCCGACCTATTTTCTCTTGATACTCATTGGCAACATAAATTCGATTTTGTCTTTGAATGCCGTACCGTTCAAGCTTTGCCTCTATCCGTGCGAACCCAGGTAATTGAGACTATTGCCGATCTGGTTGCGATCCAAGGAACGCTTCTGGTTATTACTCGACATAGGGAAGATAATACTATCCCTTCAGGCCCGCCATGGGCTTTATCTGACCTCGAACTAGAGCAGTTTATTACCGCAGGACTTATCAAAGTTAAAGATGATATCTTTCTCGAAGGAGAGCAGCTTCAGATCGAACAGCATCGCTTAGAATATCGTCGTCACTAAGACGAAATAACGACCAGTAATAAACAGTTATTTTGTTGCTAGAACCAATTAATTTTTGTAAAGTATCATTGCGACAGGTTGAGTTTTCTGGCTTGATAAGGATAGCCAAAAAAAGTTATATATCGCGTTTTATAGCTTCCAATCATTGAGATGGAGCTATGAATAAACAACTAATTACAGTCTGAATCGCAGATAAGTCGAAAGTAGTTTCAATTTGGGGTATCGCACCACCCAGAGAAGCCGCTATCGAGCGATTAAGCACATCAGGCTGGCCCATTATCTTTATTTAGCATCAATCCTTTAGTTTTATTGATTAGGAGTACCAGATCGTGCAAATGCTCAAAAAAATGTTTAGTTCCAAAGATAAATACTATTTGGAATTAAAAGATGAGGTAACCGACTCAGAAGTAGTCCAAACTGCCGTCACAAAAGCCGAAAAGACAGCCCCTGCAGTAAAAGAAAAAGCACAAGAGGTTGCTAAGTCTGAACCTGTTCAGTCAACGGTAAAAACTTCGGGAGAGGCAATTGAGACTGCTCAAGAAAAAGTAGCGGAGATCGCTACGGATGAAAAATCTAGCAGCAAAGAGCCCAGCAAAGGTAAAGCTGGCACAAAAGCTAAGGCAGATAAATCTGTCAAGGCAGAACAAAATGGCAAAGCAGCCCCTCAAAAAACCAAGCCAACTCCGGCCAACTCTGGGGCTTCTTCTTTCGATCCACCATTCTGGGTGGCAGCAATGAATAATACTAATAAAAGTAAGACTAACAGTAATGGTCAGGTGGCAGAACAAACCTTCGCGACCGACAATTTACTCCCGATCTCTACTAAGTATCGTCGCCGTCCTGGTGGCAGCCTCAATAAATTTAAGGACATGGCCAAATCCGCCAAGACTCCTAGATAATAGGTTCTTGAATAAATTTGTGGCGTTGTTAAGTGGGTAATGCTGTTGAAAATTTATTTATTTGTTAGGAAATAATCTATAGCCTAAACAAGCCGAGAGCCTAAAACTACAAAAAATAGTTACTTAGAACGGAAGTATTATCAACCTGAAGGTAATCTTCCGTTTTGATTTTTAGTTCAGAATCTCTCAGCATAATTTGGAACCCACAGACATCATCAGCAAGCAGGTATCGTAATTGGCAGATTGACGGCAAACTTTGTCCCTCTTTCAGATAAGATTAGAGTTGCCGCTTTTATATTTAAGCTCGCGTTTAGTTCAGTTAGAGAACCCGTCTAATTTAACTAAGCTTTTAGATAGTTAAAAACGGGTTATTTAAGAGGAAAAATTAATGAATCAAGAAATTTTTGAAAAGGTAAAGGGTATTGTTGTGGATCAGCTGGAGGTAGAGGCCGATCGCGTCACCCCAGAAGCAAGTTTTGCTAATGATTTAGGTGCTGATTCTCTAGACACGGTAGAATTAGTTATGGCTCTAGAAGAAGAGTTTGATATCGAGATTCCTGACGAAGCGGCGGAACAAATTGATACTGTTGGTAAGGCCGTCGAGCATATCAGCAAAGAAGCCGCTTAACTTTGTTGGGGCGACAAATACCAATTAATTGCGGCTGCCAGTTCTGCTAAAGTGACCTTCAACAGTAGCTCGCTCACCGTTTATTTTAAGCGGTCGAACTAATTAAAAGCATATCAAAACAAGATCGATGGCAGCCTAGAACAAGTAGTGCCGTAGCAAAAGCGTATAGAGAGCAAACATGACAAATAGGCAAAACAAGCGAGTAGTAATCACGGGCTTAGGTGCAATTACTCCCATTGGCAATAATCTAGCCGATTATTGGGATAGTCTATTGCAGGGACGAAGTGGAGTAGGCAAAGTAACTCTATTTGATGCTACCAATCATGCCTGTCAAATTGCGGCGGAGGTTAAAAATTTCGACCCTCACGAGTATCTAGATAAGAAAGATGCTAAGCGGATGGATCGCTTTTCTCAGTTTGGCGTATGTGCCAGCAAACAGGCGATCGCCGATGCCAGATTAGAGATTAATGAGCTTAATGCCGATCGGATTGGCGTACTCATTGGAACGGGAGTCGGTGGTCTAAGAACCATGGAAACGCAAAACGAGAACCTAATTACTAAAGGACCTCGTAAGGTTAGTCCCTTCACTATCCCGATGATGATTTCTAACATGGCGGCCGGTTTGACTGCAATTCATACCGGGGCGAAAGGACCAAACTCCTGTACGGTAACTGCCTGTGCTGCCGGTTCCCATGCGATCGGTGATGCTTTTAGAATTGTCCGCAATGGTTATGCCGACGCTATGCTGTGCGGTGGTGCAGAAGCCGCAGTCACGCCGCTTTCTTTTGCTGGTTTTTGCTCTGCTAAGGCTGTTTCAACTCGTAATGACGATCCAGACCATGCCAGCCGACCTTTCGATCGCGATCGCGATGGTTTCGTGATGGGAGAAGGTTCGGGAATTTTATTAATTGAAGAATTAGAGCATGCCTTGAAACGTGGAGCGAAAATCTATGCGGAAATAGTCGGTTACGGTATGACCTGCGATGCCTATCATATGACCTCTCCAGTGCCCGGAGGACAGGGGGCAGCCAAAGCAATCGAATTGGCTCTAGCGGATGGAGCTCTGAGTCCTGACGAGGTAGACTATATCAACGCCCATGGAACCAGCACCCAAGCCAACGATTCTAATGAGACCAAAGCCATCAAAAAAGCCTTGGGAGAACGAGCCAGTCAGATAGTTGTTAGTTCGACTAAATCGATGACGGGACATCTTTTAGGCGGTTCGGGTGGAATTGAAGCCGTGGCTACGGTGATGGCGATCGCAAATGACCGAGTGCCGCCAACAATCAACCTTGTCAACCCAGATCCAGAATGCGACCTCGACTATATTCCTAACACCAGTCGCGAACATCAGGTAAATGTTGCCCTTTCCAACTCTTTTGGCTTTGGCGGTCATAACGTTACCCTGGCATTTAAAAAATATAGCTAGAGAATATAGCTAGAAAATACCGTACACAATAAATAGCTCAATCTAGCTTCAGGGTTGCATCCGAGATATTTTGCTCTGATTTACTCGTGCGATCGTCAGAAGCGATTATTATGTATTGCGCGTAATTTTTATCCTCAAGTTGTTCTCATCGGTCTGCCTTAACCCGATCAAGAGTGGAGCAAATTATGAG
>JBCBIN010000193.1:0-7066 GCA_038524555.1 Cyanobacteria bacterium J06623_7
AGCTTCCCCCTGTTTTTGGAGTCTTAAATGAGTAAACTTCTGCGAGTCTTAATTATTGAAGATTCAGAAGACGATGCCGAACTACTAGCTATTGCCCTCGGACGCAGCGATTACAGCGTAATTCATCAGCGAGTCGATACCAAGACAGATCTAGAACAGGCGTTATCTCTATCTCCGCCGTGGGATATTATTTTGGCTGATTACTCCATGCCGCAATTTAATGCGATTTCTGCTCTAGAAGTTCTCAAAAAGTGGCAGCTAGATTTACCCTTTATTATTGTCTCGGGCAAAATTGGTGAGGATACGGCAGTCGCGGCGATGAAGGCAGGAGCCCATGATTATCTAGTTAAGGGTCAACTATCTCGCTTACTACCGGCAGTGGAGCGAGAATTGAGGGAAGCTATCCTACGTCAGGAATATCGTCAGGCGCAAAAAAGACTGCGGTACCTGGCATACTATGATCAAATTACAAGCTTACCCAACCGAACCTTATTTTTAGAACACTTAAATCGCGAACTATCTCAGTCTCAGGAACGAGAAAATTACCCGGGCAGCTCATCGACCTTCGACCAGCAACATCTTTTTGCAGTATTGCTGCTGAGTATCGATCGCTTTCGCAGTATCAAACGCAGTCTGGGCTACGAAATTAGTGAAAAATTGCTTGTGGCGATCGCCAGAAGGCTAGAAGAATGTGTAGCAAATTGCAACAACAGTATCGTCGCGCGAATTGGAGAAGATGAGTTTGCCCTTTTGGTCACGGAGTTAAACAGTCCCCTCGATGTAGTTAATCGCGCCGAGAGACTCTATCGACAGCTAATCAAGCCATTTGAGATTAAGAGCACCACGGTTTGTTCGACTGTAAGTATTGGCATCTCTTTAAATCAGGATGAAAATCGCGAGCCCGAAAAAATGCTGCGTTGGGCCGATACCGCCATGCAGTATGCCAAGGCTAACTTTGCCAAAAGCTCGGTTTTGTTTGATAAAAGCATGCAGAGTAAAGCAGTAGAAAAGCTTCGCCTCGAAAACGATTTGCAAAAGGCGATCGACAATCATCAGCTCTATCTCAATTATCAGCCCATAGTCTCGTTAGAAACAGGTCAAACTAATTGCCTCGAGGCATTGGTTAGATGGCAGCATGACTCTTTGGGGGTAATTCCTCCCGATAAATTTATTCCCATCTGTGAAGAAACAGGACAGATTATCGCTCTGGGTCAGTGGGTCTTATCCGAGGCTTGCCACCAACTAGTTGCCTGGCAAAGAGCCTGTGCGGGCAGGTCATCCATAACCATGAGTATCAACCTATCGCGCATTCAGATCTACCATCCCGAGCTAATTCCCCAGATTGATCGCCTGCTCCAGTCGTTGAACCTGCCGGGTAAAGATCTAAAGCTGGAAATTACTGAAAGTACCCTCATGGAAAATACCACCGCCGTGACTCGGGTTCTCGAACAGCTAAAGGAGCGAGAAATTAAGCTCTGTCTGGATGATTTTGGGACGGGCTATTCTTCCTTGAGCTATCTACGCTACTTGCCGGTGGATACTGTTAAAATCGATCGCTCGTTTATCGGTCCAGAAATTAACAATACTAACTACGATATTATTAAAGCGATTATTAATCTAGCTCACAGTCTGGGTTTGGACGTAATTGCCGAAGGTATAGAAACCGAGGCTCAGCTAAAAATACTCAAGGGATTAGGTTGCGAATATGGCCAGGGATATCTGTTTGCCCATCCTCTTAATAGTGTCGATGCGATCGATACAGTGCAGCGGTAACTACAAATAATTTACTTCTGGTATGAATTTAAATTGCAAATCAAACTAAAAAAGTTGAGAGCTGTCCTAAAGGATTAGCGAAACAGCACGTTGCAGAGGTATCTTCCGTTGAAGTGACTGTTTCAAGAAGCTCCTCCGTCGAGTCAGAGCTGAGAGCTATAAACTAGCAACCTTTCAACGAAGCTATAGTCATTTCAAATAAAAAACATACGAACTTGCGTACTATTCATTATTCCCTAATCCTCAATCACTCGAACTAACAACTTAAAATGATATAGAAATTAATTAGAACGACCATAGTTCACATTAAACGTAATTTGGTAGGGTCATATAGCAGCAAGTCAGACTTTAACCCATAGAACAAGATGGATAATTGGCAACACAACTGGATTAAAACCAACGGCATTAACCTCCACTACGTTAGTGCGGGGAGCGGTAAGCTGATGCTCATGCTCCATGGCTTTCCTGAGTTTTGGTATTCATGGCGACATCAAATCAACGAATTTTCGACGGACTATCATGTGGTAGCAGTGGATTTACGGGGCTATAACGACAGCGACAAACCAAAAGAGCTAGAAGCATATCAAATGTCAGAGCTAATTGAGGATGTCCGGGGTGTCATCACCGGTTTGGGCTATACAGAATGTCTGCTCGTGGCTCATGATTGGGGTGGCGCGATCGCCTGGAATTTTGCTCACACCTATCCCGACATGGTAGAAAAACTAACCGTGCTCAATATTCCTCATCCCGCCAAGTTTGCTAAAGGGTTAACCACTTTAGAGCAGCTAGCTAAAAGCTGGTATGTTTTGGCATTTCAACTGCCCTGGCTGCCGGAATTCTTGTTTCAGCTGAATGACTATCGGGCGATCAAAGAAGCTTTTGTAGGAATGGCGATCGATAAGACAGCGTTTAGTGACACAGACTTGAATGCCTATCGCGATGCCGCAGCCAAGCCCGGGGCTTTAACGGCTATGATTAACTACTATCGCAATATTTTCCCCCAACTGTTTACCGGCAATTCCTCCGAGTGGCAAATGTTAGAAGTGCCGACTCTGACCATCTGGGGAGAAGAAGATACTGCTTTAGGGAAAGAGTTGACTTACGGTACGGAAGCCTATGTCAAAGATTGGCAGGTTAAATATATTCCCAACTGTAGTCATTGGGTACAGCAAGAGCAGCCAGAATTAGTCAATCGTTACCTGCGGGAATTTATCGCCTCAGAATAGAGGGCAAAAGTTTACTATATTCACTCTCCTCGGTTAATTCAGCTTTCTGTTTATCTATCACTGTCAACATCCAATTAAGGATGGTATGGTGAATGCGGGAATTAAGAGCTAGATGGCGAGGGCAAAATCAAAAATATGGTTACAAAACCCAAAGTATTGCCGGGAGAAAGTTTTCCACTGGGAGCAACTGTCTATCCGAATGGGGTTAACTTTAGCGTCTTTTCGCAAAACGCGACGGCACTTGAACTATTGCTGTTTAATAACGCCCGAGCGAGCAAGCCAACTTATGTAATCAAACTCGATCCGGCTCGTCACAGAACCTACTATTACTGGCACGCTTTTATTCCCGAGCTTAAGCCAGGACAAATATATGCCTATCGTGCCTATGGAGAGTTCAACCCCAAAACAGGTAACCGTTTTGATAAAAATAAAATTTTGCTCGATCCCTATGCTAAGGAGATTGTAGGTGATGAATTTTACAATCGCCAGGCAGCGGAGGTTCGCGGCAATAACTGTGCCAGCGCCTTAAAGGGAGTCGTCGTCGATCCGAGTACCTATAATTGGGAACGCGATCGCCATCCCCGGATTCCCTATGCCTCCAGCGTTATCTACGAAATGCATGTTGGCGGTTTTACTCGTAATCCTAATTCTGGCATAGCCCCCGAAAAAAGAGGCACCTATGCTGGCTTAATTGAAAAAATTCCTTATTTGCAAGAGTTGGGAATTACCGCCGTAGAACTGCTACCCGTCCATCAATTCGATCCCCAAGATGTTCGCCCAGGCTTAAAAAATTACTGGGGTTACAGTACGATTGGTTTCTTTGCTCCCCATCGCGGCTATAGTTCTCAGCGTCATCCTCTCGGAGCGGTAGATGAGTTTCGCGACATGGTTAAAGCTTTGCATAAAGCCAACATTGAAGTAATTCTTGACGTAGTGTTTAATCATACTGCCGAAGGTAATGAAAATGGTCCGACCCTCTCGTTTCGCGGGTTAGATAATCAAACCTACTATATTTTGGAAGACGATCTCGAACACTATAAGAACTACAGCGGCTGCGGCAACACCTTTAAAGGTAATCATCCCGTAGTGGGTCGTTTGATTGTCGATTCTTTGCGCTACTGGGTTTCGGAGATGCACGTCGATGGTTTTCGCTTCGATCTGGCTTCGGTTCTTTCTCGGGATGTATATGGCGAGCCGATTGAGGATGCAGGAGCCTTAAAAATTCTGTCCATTATTGAATCCGATCCGGTTTTGGCGGGTAGTAAGCTCATTGCCGAAGCCTGGGATGCGGCGGGACTATACGACGTCGGTAAGTTTGTCGATCAGGCAGACTGGTTCTCCGAATGGAACGGGCCATTTCGCGACGATGTGCGGAAATTTGTTAAGAGCGATCGCGGGGCAGTAAACAACATTGCGGCAAGAATCTTAGCCAGTCCCGACATTTACTTCCGCCAGGATACCGATATCAACCGCTGCGTCAATTTTGTCACCTGTCATGATGGTTTTACCCTCAACGATTTGGTTTCCTATAACGAAAAGCACAATGAAGCCAACAAGGAAAACAGTCGCGATGGCGGCAACCACAACTTTAGCTGGAACTGTGGTGTGGAAGGAGAAACGACAGATTCGGAGGTACAACAGTTACGCTGGCAGCAAATCAAAAACTTTTTGACCATTCTTTTTATGTCTCAGGGAACGCCAATGCTGCTGATGGGAGACGAGATTAAACACACTCAGCAGGGCAACAATAATGCCTACTGTCAGGACAATGAACTTAGCTGGTTCGATTGGGATTTGGTGGAAAAACACCAAGGCTTGTTACGCTTTGTGCAAAAACTAATTAAATTTAGTCAGGGGTTAGAAATATTTCAAGAAGAAGATTTTCTCCAGGTCAATAAAATTAGCCATAAGCCTCATATCATTTGGCATGGTCAACGCTTACGCAAACCAGACTGGAGCGAAGATTCTCATTTCCTCGCCTTTTCTCTCTGCCATCCCCCCAGTGGTGAACGCCTCCACATAATTCTCAACGCCTATTGGAAGCCATTGGAGTTTGAATTACCCTCCCTCAAACTAGGACATTCCTGGCACCGAATTGTCGATACCTCTCTAGCTGCACCGGAAGATATTGCCGAACCTGCCGTAGCCAAGAAAATCTATGACGAGCGCTATTTAGTTAAAGCCAGATCTTCTGTAGTCTTGATGGATGTAGATAGTATCGTTCCTATTCCGAGCTTTAGTCTGTAGTACCGTTACTGTTAGGTGAGATATTTTTGCCAAATTGGTAAATCTTCTGGGCGATCAACATCGCTAAGAGTAGCAAGATAACCTACGTTTAAACCCAGCCGGGCGGCAATATCTTGAGTCTGTGCTAAAACCCGTTCCGTGCCCCAGGTAATTCCCTCAAAAAGTTCGGTTACAGGACGATTTAAGCCAATTAAATAGTAGCCACCGTCTGCCGCTGTCCCCAAGACTAAATCCTGATGTTTTAACGTTGCAAAAGCTTGGGTAAGTATCTGGCGATCGAGATCGGGACAGTCGATACCAATAATTACTACTCGTTCCCTACCGGCAACAAAAGCCTTCTCAAAAGCCGACTTCATTTTTTCCCCTAAATCTCCTTCTGCCTGAGGCACATACTCTCCAGTTCCGAGCCATTCCCGCATTAATTCGAGATTTCCCCCCGCAAAATAAACCTCGATCGCGACTTCTCGAGATTCAGAAAGAGCGATCGCCGTCTTTAAAGTATGCTCCGTCATCTGTCGCTGTAAATCTGCCGCCCCAACTGCCCCTAAAGCTGGAATCATACGAGTTTTGGTCTTACCAGGTTCGGGATAGCGGCTAAAAATAATTAAAGTTTCCTTCATGACAGTAAGCAGTAAACAGTAAACAGTAAACAGTTCTCAAGAACAAAGACATTCTGTTCACCGCATGTAGCTTGGTAAATAACTAGCAACTAATAATCAGTAGTCATTTCTCCCACTGACTATAGGGATGCTGAACTAAGTAAGAATTAAAGTACTTTTTATCGTTTACTTCCCGGTCGATCCAGGGAGGAAGAGCGATCGACTGGTTCTCGTTTTCCAACTCGACTTCGGCAATAATTAAGCCTGTATTTTCGCCCAAAAATTCATCTACTTCCCAAATCAAACTATCGATCTCAACTCTATAGCGATATTTATCAATTAAGGGTTTGAGGCACAGATCCTCCAACATCGATCGCGCATCTGAAGCGGGAATAAGATATTCAAACTCGGCGCGTGTATGACCCACAACCTTACTCTTAATTGTCAGGTAGCCCTGTTCTCCCACAAGACGTAATCTTACAGTAGTTCCGTTTGCCGTTGGAATATAGCCTTGGGAATATCTCTGACCGATATTCGGGTTTTGACTCTGTAGTAGCTCTTTTTTTGCTTGCCACACCCCTAGCTTAACCAGGTATTTACGCTCTATTTCTGTGCCCATTCCTTATGTTTAACCATTTCGGTTAAGTATGTTGGTAACTTTATCTGTCGATCCCGCTCTTTGATGACCATAGTCGTTCTAATTGATTTCTGGACGATTATAAGCTGTTCTTTCCGGGAGACTCAGGAATTCGGAATTCAGGATTCGAGTGGTTCTTATTTAAAATGACTATAAAAACATCATATCTGAACAACCGTACTAAAATACTACTGAAGCCAAAGCCCGAGCGATAATTTTTAGAGGTGTGTAAAGTGAAAAAAGTTGAGGCGATAATCCATTCCCACAAGCTGGATGATGTCAAATCCAGTCTGGTCACAGCCGGGGTTATTGGCATGTCTATTTCGGAAGTAAAAGCTTTTGGTCGTCAGAAAGGTATGACTACCCGCTACCGAGGCACAGAATATAAAGTTGACTTTACCACCAAAATTAGGCTAGAGGCGATCGTTGAAGATGAGATGGCAGATTTAGTCGTACAGCAGATATCTTTAGCCGCTCGTACGGGAGAAATTGGCGACGGCAAAATTTTTGTTTCTGAGGTGGTAGAAACGATCAGAATTAGAACAGAGGAAAAGGGGATAAGTGCAATTTAGCGAAATTTAAAA
>JBCBIN010000194.1:0-7036 GCA_038524555.1 Cyanobacteria bacterium J06623_7
AGACTCTAGCTTAAACAGGTTTGTCTCAAACAACATACATGCATACTCAAATCCAATTATTTTAGGTGTAAAAATTATGAAAACTATCCTTGTTGTCGATGATTTAAAAGCTCAGTTGAACTTGATTACTGGCTACCTGGAACAGGAAGGGTTCCAAGTTGTTACTGCTGCCAATGGTAATGAAGCTCTAGCCAAAGCGACAGCCGAAGTTCCCGATCTAGTTATTACTGACTTGGTGATGCCAGAAATGAGTGGTTTAGAATTTTGCCGCAAGCTCAAGAAAAATCCCGAAACCGCTTCAATTCCGGTAATTGCCTGTACGACTAAAGACCGCGATATGGACAAAAAATGGGCGAAAAAGCAGGGGGTTGCCGCTTACGTAGTCAAACCGTTTACCCAAGCAGAAATAGTATCTGCTGTTAAAAATTCAGTAGCGGGTTAATTTTGTGAGCAGCTTAACAACTACCGACAGACTTAAAGAACTGTTGCCCCAGCTTTTTAGTCAGCAGCAGCGGCAGGGTGATCACTATCTACGGTTTCAATTGACTGATGAGCTAAATTTTTTAATGGATCTGAGTCACGTGCAGCAATCTCTAACGATTGAAGCGACTCAGATCACCCCAATGCCAAATTTTCCCGATTATGTAATGGGCTTAATGAGTTCCCAAAACCAAGTATTTATGGCTATGGATCTAGCTCATCTGGTCGGGTTAACACCGCAAACTCTCAACCTCAGGGAGTATCAAACCATTGTTGCCAGAGTCGATCCGAACCAGACAAACCAGTCTGAAGAGTCGGAGCTATATGGTTTAAGCGTCAGGCGGATCCAGGGTGTATCGCAAATTCTACCTGAGCAGTTTGAATCTTCTGTAAGTGAGGCCCCAGAAGAGCTGCGTCCTTTTTTAAGTGGATTTGTCCGTGACGTAGAAGATAGCGGCGATCGCGATGCCCAATCCTCTGAGGCTCAGTCCGCATTTTTAATCGACCTGCCACAGTTATTTGCATCCTATTTTTAGACTGCAAGATTGAATTTTTTATCGAGTACCTTATCCCAAAAACGAAGCTGATTATCGTTCAACTAAATACTATGCAATACTATCTATCTCAAAAATTTGCTGTGATTAATCGAACTAAAAAATTGAACGGCACTTGGAAACTCGCACTGGTGCTATTAGGATTGACTGGCTTGATGCCGACAGCTAGCCTGGCTGCTCGAACTAAAGTTCAACCCGTAGAGGCGACAAAAGTATTGGCTCAAGCTAATTTTGAATCGCCTCAAGCGAGGGAAGATATTGTGATGAAGGTTGGGGTACTGTCAAAAGAAGATCCCAAAAGAACGATTGCTCAATGGCAGCCCACCATGGATTATCTTTCTGAAACGATTCCCGGCTATCGATTTGAGATCGTTACTGCGGGTTTTGATGAGATGAGGGAGATTGCCAAAAATAACGAAGTCAATTTCTTCGTGGTTAACTCCGGGATGTACGTTGAATTTGAGGCAGACTATGGTGCCAACCGAATTGCCACCCTCAAAAATTTAAGATTGGGTAATCCTTACACTGAATTTGGCGGCTTAATTATTACAAAGGCTGACAATAGCCAAATTAATGAACTTGAAGATCTTAAAGGCAAAACTTTCATGGCAGTATCACCGACTTCCTTTGGTGGCTGGTACATGGCGGAAGGTGTTTTATTTGAAAATGGAATTGAAAAGCCCGAAAAGTTCTTTAAGGCTCTGACCTTTGGCAATACTCACGATAACGTGATTCAAGCGATCTCCAGTGGCGATGTAGAGGCCGGAACAGTTCGGACAGATGCCCTAGAAAGAGCGGTCGAACGGGGAGAAGTCAAGCTCAATGATTTTAAGGTAATTAACCCCATGGAGACTGCCGGGTTTCCTTTCTTACACAGTACTCCTCTCTATCCTGAATGGCCCTTTGCCTCGGCTAAAGATAATGACCTAGAAGTGGAAGAATTGGTGGCAAAAGCACTCTTAGATATGCCCGCCGATAGCCCAGCAGCTAAGGCAGCTAAGTCTGATGGCTGGACGGTTCCCTTCAACTATCGTCCCGTACACGATTTGTTTATCGATCTTGACGTTGCCCCCTACGACGAAATTGGTCAAATTACCATTGAAGATTTAATTAAAGATTATCTCTGGCTCTGGGTTGGTTTGGGCGCAGTGGTTGTCGGCTTGACTGCCTATGCGATTTATTCTCAAAGACAGGCAATTATTCAAGAAAAAGAAAACCAAAAGTCACTGAATACACTGAACAAATCCCTCGAACAAAACGCTGCCGAGCAGCAGAAACAGAGAGAGGATCTAGAAAATGCGGTAGTCGCCCTGATGGAAGCTCTAGAACCAGCCTCTGATGGAGACCTAACGGTACATGCCCAGTTAACCGAAGGGGATGTAGGAATTATTGCCGATTTGTTCAATGCGATTATTGAAAACCTCAAGGATATTGCGATTCAGGTAAAAGATTCTGCCGGTCAGGTAAGTTCTTCTCTCGTCCAGAATGAGGGGTCGGTAAGGGAAATTGCCGAACAGGCGATCGCCGAGGCAGAGCAGATTCAGGCGGCACTTATCTCTGTCGAAAACATGTCTAACTCAATTCAGGAAGTGGCAGAAAACGCCGAAAAAACTGCCAATATCTCTAACGAGGCATTCCTCAGTGCCAGGGAAGGAAATGACGTCATGGATCGTACGGTAGATAGTATTCAGGGCTTGAGAACAACTATTGGCGATACGTCTAAGAAAATTAAGCGTCTGGGGGAATCGGCACAGCAAATTTCTCAGGTGGTAGCATTAATCGACCAAATTGCGCTTAAAACCAACCTGCTAGCGATTAACGCTTCGGTAGAGGCAGCACGCGCCGGAGAATTGGGTCAGGGCTTTACGGCGGTAGCCGAACAGGTGGGTGCTCTGGCAGAACAGTCAGCTAGCGCGACTCAAGAGATTGCCCAGTTAATCACTAGTATCCAGCAGGAAACTCAGGAGGTTGTGGCCGCGATGGAAACGGGTACCAGTCAGGTGGTCGATAGTACTCGTCTGGTCGAAGCAACTAAGGTCAGTCTGGGAACTGTTTTAAACAAATCACAAGAAATCGATCGACTCATGAAATCGATCTCTGCTGCCACAATCTCTCAGGCAGAAACTTCTCAGACAGTGACGGAAATTATGACGGTCAATACCAAAACCTCTCAAGAACGTTCTTTGTCTTCTAGCCAGGTAGCTCAAGCAATTCAATCTACGACCAAGATTCTCGGACAGCTACAAGATTCTGTAGCTCAATTTAAGGTTAGCGAAGTAGAAGAAGTAGAAGCTACTACGGCAGTGTTGTAGGCTTGAAGCCGTCTCCAGCAGGCTCTAAATCTGCTGAATCTGCGGTTAGATCGCTCGACATATTTTGACTCTGGTGAAATTCAGAGCGATCGCCGCCGGTAACTGGGTCAGAAGCGATAGGCAGCTTGACAATAACTACAGTAACTAAACTGGCTTTTTTGCTAACCCGTCTATTGTCTAATTGTGTTGGGTTTTTCTCAAATAAAAACACCACCGCTCAGTTTGCCCAAATTTTTCCTCAAATGGCTTTTGCCAACTGCAAAATTGCTATCTATAAAAATCTATAATTCGGTATTGCAATGGAAACGGATCTACAGGTAAGACAAGACTTTTTACTAGAAGCAGAAGAGTATTTTAATAGTCTAGAATCGCTATTGCTAGATTTAGATGCTAAAGGTGCTGAATCTAGCTTATTAGATACGGCTATGCGCTCGGCTCACTCTCTCAAGGGGGGAGCGGCAATGATGCAATGCAAGACCCTAAGCAATATTGCTCACCGTCTGGAAGATTTTCTCAAGATTTTGCGGGTGCGAAAAGACGATAGCTTAGTCGATCGCGAGGTTACCAGTCTTCTGTTACAGGGTATAGACTGTATGCGTGCGGCCAGAGATCTGCATCAGCAGCAAGATACTATCGATGATGCTTGGTTCGCTCAAAATGCCGACCCTGTATTTACGCTGTTGCGCGAGCGACTAGGAGATCTCAAAGATGAAGATGAAGATATATTGCTAGCGGAAGAAGAACAGATTGACGTTTCCAGTCTGATTTTTCAAAGTGGCGTAGAGGAATGTCTCTCTAGCTTTGAAGCCCAGATAGAAACTCTCGAACCAGAACGCCTTAAGGCAGAATTGACGGCACAGGCAGAGCAGCTAGCCGAGTTTGGCATGATGAGCCAAATTGAACCTTTTGTACAACTGTGTGAGGCAGTGCAGCAAGAGATTCCCCTAACCCCCCTTGACCATATTCCCGACCTCGCTCGACAGGCTCTAAAACTTTGGGAGAGATCCCATGCTCTGGTTCTAGTTGGCAGACTTGATAAACTACCAACTCAGTTGGACGGCACGGTAGGAACTCCCCCAAGTCCAGAACCAAAACCGCCAGTTGGCAGCGAAAATTTTGCGGATATCCAGCTCGATGACCCGGGCGACTTCTCTGATTTCTCTGATTTCGACGTTGCCGAAGGTTCTCTCGATTTTTTAGAGACAGATTTTACTTTAGAAGAACTAGCTATAGAAGAACTGGGAGAAGCAGTTGAAACAGTGGAAGCGATCGCTACCCCGGAGCTATCCAACTTAAATAATACCTTTGCCGAACTAGATACCTCTCTCTCAGAAGTAGCTCAACTGTCGGCGGAGATTGCCAAAATTGCCGACATGAATACCTCGGCGACTGAGGCGAGAGAAATATCAGATCTAGACCCCCTACCAGCAGAAGCGGAGGCGACACCAATGCTCAGTCCGGCTCCTGCAGTTCCCGACCTCGAACAATTTTTGCCCGATGCGGCAGAGCTATCGGATTTAGATGCGGCTTTTGCCAATCTAGCCGATCTGACTACCGAGGCGAACGTCACTCCGACGGAAGATATTGCCCCTCAGATCGAGTCAGAGCCGCCCAAAACTGTTGAGAATCCGGCGATCGCCTCCACGATCCCAAAAACGCAACAGCAGGGCCGAATGGTTCGAGTTCCCGTCGAACAGCTCGAACAGCTCAACAACCTATCCAGCCGTCTGATTCTCGAACGTAATGCGGCAACTCTCCGTCTCAATCAGCTTCAGGATTTTGTTAGCTTAACCCGAGAAAGGATGTATCGTCTGGAACAGTCTAGTAATCAGCTCCGTAAGCTATATGATTGGGCCTCTATGGAAGGAACTTTACCTACCGCCCAAACCACCACTGCCCCCAACTCGAATGATGCTGCTTGGGAGCACACCGCTGACTCTTCAGAACCGGAAAAATTTGATGCTTTGGAAATGGATCGCTATACCGATCTCCACCTGCTTTCTCAGTCACAAATGGAAACCATCGTTCAACTCCAGGAGGTGACCACGGATATTGACTTGGGTATTCGCGAAATGGGTCAGGTAATTCGCAACTTTAGCTACACGACCAAAGAATTACAGCAGACTGTAACGCGATCGCAAATGCGTCCCTTTGCCGAACTAGTCGGACGTTTCCCCCGTCTGATTCGCGACCTCTCTGCCCAGCACGATAAACAGGTTGAACTGATTATTGAGGGTAAAACAACCCAGATTGATCGTCAGGCAATGGAATACCTTAGCGACCCGCTAACTCACCTACTGCGTAATGCCTTTGACCATGGTCTGGAAGATTCGGCTACTCGCGTAGCTCTGGGTAAGCCAGCGACCGGCAAAATTACTTTGAACGCGATTCAAAAAGGTAGCCAAACAATTATTACGATCGCTGATGACGGTGGCGGTATTAATGTGCAAAAAATTCGCGATCGCCTAGTTAAAATGGGACTTTCTGTGGAAGAAGTCACCCAACTGGACAATGACGACGTACTGGACGCAATTTTTGAACCCGGATTTAGTACTGCCGAACGAGTTACAGAACTGTCCGGTCGCGGAGTGGGGATGGATGTGGTACGTTCTAATCTCCAGCAGATTCGCGGCGATATTCAAGTTAAGACAGAATTGGGTCGGGGAACTACCTTTACTATTGCCATACCCCTATCTTTATTGGTACTGCGGGTCGTAATTGTCGAAAGCAATAGCTTAGTTTTTGCTATTCCCGTACACAGCATTAAAGAAATTGTTGAATATCAGGCTGATGCGTCAACTAGCAAGGGCTCTCAGACATCTTATGCTTGGCAGGGACAGCAAATCGACCTGATGCAGCCCCAAGAATATCTCCAGTTTAATCGCCCGAGTAAGGCTTTTGATATGCTAGGTACGCCGAAAATTAAGCAGCCTATCGTCCTGATTTTTGAAGATGCGGGTGTTTGCCAAGGCATCTATCTCGATAAATATTGGCAGGAAGAAGAGGTAGCGATTAGAACCATTAAAACTTCGATTCCTCTATTTCCCGGTCTGAATGGTTCGACAGTGCTGGGGGATGGTCGGGTTATTCCTCTAATTGACCCGAATACTTTCTATAAAGGTATGCTCAAACAGCAGCGTGTTGCTTTACCTACTGCTAAATTAACCAAGACAGAACAAAATAACCAGCTAACTGCTTTCCCCGTTTTAGATACGAATCGAGTTTTAATTGTGGATGATTCTGTACATGTCCGCCGTTATCTAGCCAGCACTTTAGAACGCAATGGCTACCAGGTAGAAGAAGCCAAAGATGGACAGGATGCCGTGGATAAGCTCCTAAGCGGCTTAGACGTAAAAGCAGTCATTTGCGACGTTGAAATGCCCCGTCTAGATGGTTATGGGGTTCTAAGCGAAATTAAGTCAGAAGCCAAATTTGCTAATTTACCCATTGCTATGTTGACATCTCGCAGTAACGATAAGCATCGTCAGCTAGCAATGAAGTTAGGAGCATCAGCTTATTTTTCTAAGCCCTTTAACGAGCAGGAAATGCTCCAGACCTTAGAATCTTTAATTGAAGAGTCTTACGCCTCAGTTTAGTAACCCAAGCCCCAGAAAAACTTCTAACGTTTAATCCTAATTTCCGACTCAACCGTCTCCTAAACTAGAGCGAATCTAAGCTAGAAGACGGTTG
>JBCBIN010000195.1:0-7016 GCA_038524555.1 Cyanobacteria bacterium J06623_7
GGATTACCTTCGCTAGAAATATAAAGGGTGTTGCGCGGAGAGATGGCCAAACCTTCAGGGTCAATGCTTCCCTTTTTGTATTTTTTATTCTTGCCCGTAATCAGTAAAGTGACGTTTTGGGGTTCAAAACTGGCAATTTTCATCTCTTCTTGCTCTTGAGCGATCTCCAGCTTGAAGGTATAGAAACGAGCGGGGTCTCGTTTGCTGCGGTCATCGGACAAAACATAAAAGACATCTAGCTCCCGATGGTAGGCAATCGCAGATAAGCCACCAATAAGGGTATCTTGAAATTTAGTCTTCGGTATTTCAACCTGGTCTAATAATTCGAGGGAAAAATCCCGAAACATCCTTTCCTCGGCAGAAACCCGCTCGGGCAGACGACAAGAACTGAGCCAGAGAAGAGAAACTGTTAAGAGGCTGATAGAAAGTTTGGGTATCAACCCCAGACGGCGATCACTCACTTTTTTTAGACCTTAAAACCTACAATATTCAATCTATCAGGTTACGGGGGGCAAGAGTTTAGCCGAAATTAGCCGAATCTGCTGCCGATAAACCAGCGCTAAGAGGTTAATTATGAGGCAGGTAGAACCCAAGCCAAACAAAATAAAGGTCACGGGGGTAATCACGCCAATCATAAACCAAGTGGAGACGTGCAAAAACAAAGCCAGGGCGAGAAACGCAGCTGTTCCTGCCGACCAGTGCATTTTGCGGTCAGATTGACCGGTAATAATCAAGGTTAGAGTCGCAATCGTGGCGAACAGATTAGCGGGCACGAGGAAGGAGCATATGGCCACGCAGTTTTGCCGAGAAAATTCAAATAGAGCGGAAACATCGAACATGAATCTTGAAATATCTGCTGATTTTATTAATAATTAGCTAGCTTGATCGCCGGCTAGATATGGCGATTCTACTGCAAACTGCGGTCAGAAGAGTCTAATTGCTTCTAAAGTGTAACCGAATACGACCTGAGGCTAGCTGAATTTACTGATCGTTTGACTATTTTTTTGGGCAGTATATGGTTAGCGTCACAACTTGCCAAGCCGAGAGAAATACCGCAAATTTGTAAGATTAAAATAACAAAACGGATAAATCACGGTAGAGAGGAATCTCAAGCGATGGCTGAAAGGGTGCAAAAAATACTATCCCAATGGGGTATTGCCTCACGGCGTAAAGCAGAAAAAATGATAGCAGCGGGCAGAATTAAAATTAATGGACAAACGGCAATTCTAGGCGATCGCGTCGATTTGGCGACGGATATTCTGCATGTGGATGGGCAGCAGGTTCGTGCCGCGCAACGTCCCCAGCTAGCATACCTACTGTTAAATAAACCCACCGGAGTTGTTTCTACCTGCAATGACCCCCAAAAACGACCCACCGTCATCGATTTACTGCCCGATAATCTGGCTCGTGGTCGGGGAATTCATCCGGTCGGCAGATTAGATTTTGCCTCTAGCGGGGCTTTAATTTTGACTAACGATGGCGAACTGACTCTCGGCTTGACTCATCCTCGCTATCATTTACCCAAGACTTATCTCGTTCAGTTAAATCGTGCTCCTCGCCAGCAGGATCTAGCCCGTTGGCGTCAGGGAATTAGGTTAGATGGCCGAAAAACTCTACCGGCACAGGTCAGCTTAACCCCAGAAGATCCTAGCAAACGAACTCTAACTATTGTCTTAACTGAAGGGCGCAATCGGCAGATACGTCGTGTAGCTCAACAACTAGGTTACCGAGTGGAGACACTACATCGATTGGCAATTGGCTCAATTTCTCTCGACCTAGCTGGTGATTCTCAGTTGTCAGCGGGACAGCATCGGTATTTGACTCCGGCTGAAATCAATTTTTTACAAAACTCTTTTGAGCTTCGAGCGATCGCAGCAACTGCACGATTGGGGGGCGCAGTCAATGAATAAGCATAATTTAACAGACAAACAGCTACAGCAACTCCAAAATATTGGCATCAAGCTGCACCAGATGCGAGTGGCTCAGAATCTGACCCTCGAAACCATCGCCGCAACTACCCTGATCTCACCCCGATTATTGACGGCGATCGAAATGGCAGATCTGGACGAGTTACCCGAGCCGTTTTACATTCAGATCCTAGTCAAAAAGTATGCGGCAGCAATTAACGCCCCGACGATTACCTGGGAAATACCGCCAGCATCCCCTCCTGTAATCAGTCGAACCCATCCCAGTCACTTGATATTTAATTTTCAACTGCAATCGCGCCACCTCTACTTGCTCTATATTCTGCTGGTAATAATATCCGTCAGAGTCATCACCTCCTTAGTTGAGCGTCCTGTCATTGTCAATCAGCCGGCGATCAATAATATCGATCTGCAACCCATTCCAGAACTAGAAACAAGAACTACTCCCGTCAGCCAGGCACAGACAGCACCTCAATTTGTTTCTCAAGCCAATAATTCGGCAGCAGTTAGCGTTGGCATCAATCTCCAGGAACGCTGCTGGCTCAAGGTAATGATAGATGGGCAGGTTGCTTTTGAGGGTATTTTGCCTCAAGGTACTAAACGCCAGTGGAGCGGTCAAAAAGAAGTAACCATCAGGGCGGGAAATGCCGGAGGCGTGGTTATTAGCTTTAATAATCAGCAGCAGCAAGTTTTAGGCGCACCAGGACAGGTAGAAGAGATTACCTACACGGTAAATTAACCCTAAGAATTGCCGTCGGGATTCTATTTTCTTATCTGGGTTCAAATATTGGCATTGGTCATTGAGTAATGTTGTAGCTCAGACTATAGTTTCTAGCTCTAATCCATCAGCCACCTGCTCTAAGCTTGTTTGATTCACAGTCTTACTCTCAATAGATATAGCTGTTTTCAATCAGAATTGAGGGCATTGAGCATACATAAATTTGCATTATTGAGTCCCTAGTTCTCATATGTGAAGCGATACACCATCTCAATCCCGCTTGACGAGACAAGGGTACAAATGTCCTCTAGGAATCCCTCTAACAAATAAATGAAATAGGACAAAAATTAATCAAAACGACTATGGGAAGTGTTCAATAGAATTACGCATCCACCAACGCCCAAATCTTAAATTGTCCACTCTAATTCGAGACGTTACCATATAACTGACTATCATAGTACATGTTCTGGGGAATATCTATAGATAATCATGAATATAGCAGCTCGAGAGATCGCTTTTGACTACATCAATCTTCATTCTCTACCGGAAGTGTGGCAGCTTGCCGCCAGAAAATTTGGTAGTACTATTGCCCTGCAAGATCCTCATGCCCAACCAGAAGTAAAAATTACTTATCAAGACTTATTTAGCCAAATTAAGCAGTTTGCGGCGGGACTGCAAACCTTAAATATTGAACCCCAGGCTAAAATAGCTTTGTTTGCCGACAATAGCCCTCGCTGGTTTATTGCCGACCAGGGCATTATGACTGCCGGTGCGGTGGATGTGGTACGCTCTTCGGGAGCAGAACAGCAGGAATTGGCCTATATCTTAGAAAATAGTGACAGCACCGCTTTGGTGGTAGAAAATCTCAAGACCTATCAAAAGCTGGCTGCCGCTTTAGAAAATCTGCCCATTAGCTTAGTTATTTTACTGAGTGATGAAACAGTGCCCGGCGATCGCCAGATCGAAATGCTTAACTTTCTACAGTTAATGGAATTAGGTCGCAACAATCAACTTCGCCCTATTGAACAAAATCGCGAGACTCTGGCAACTCTACTCTACACTTCGGGCACTACAGGTAAGCCTAAGGGAGTCATGCTCACCCACGGCAACCTCCTACATCAGGTCAATTACGTCAAAACCGTCTTTCAACCCGAGCCGGGAGATAAAATTCTGTCAATTTTGCCTAGCTGGCACGCCTACGAACGAGCCGCCGAATATTTTTTCTTGTCTCAGGGCTCTACTCAGGTATACACTTCAATTCGCTATTTCAAGCAAGACCTCAAGCAATTTCAGCCAACCTACATGGTGGGTGTGCCCCGTCTCTGGGAATCTCTCTATGATGCTGTCCAGAAACTTTTGAGCAGTCAGTCTGAATCCCAGCAAAAATTAGTGAAATTTTTTCTCCAGCAGTCAGAAAACTACATTATGGCCCAGAGAATTGCCAACAATACCAGTTTGGAACATTTTGATGTTTCGGCCGGAGCGAGAGCGATCGCTAAAGCCAAAGCAATTTTTCTCTATCCCCTCCACTTTCTGGCCGATAAGCTGGTATATCGTAAAATTCGTGCGGGAATCGGCAATATCAAAGCAGTTTGTAGTGGCGGTGGCTCTTTAGCCAAGTATCTCGATGACTTCTATCAGACCGTTAATGTCGATGTGTTTGTCGGCTATGGACTGACAGAAACTTCTCCCATTACCAATGCACGCACTCCCTATCACAATGTCCGGGGTTCCGCTGGTAGACCGCTACCAGAAACAGAAATCAGAATTGTTGATCCTCAGACGCGCCAAGACCTAACCCAGGGAGAGAGAGGGTTAGTCTTAATTCGCGGGGGACAGCTAATGCAGGGCTACTATCAAAATCCCGAAGCAACGGCCAAGGCGATCGATAGAGAAGGCTGGTTTGATAGCGGTGATCTGGGCTGGTTGACTCCCCATGGCGACCTCGTATTGACCGGTAGAGCCAAAGACACGATTGTACTCACTAATGGTGAAAATATCGAACCCCAACCGATTGAAGATGCCTGTGTGCGCAGTATCTATATCGATCAGATTATGTTAGTGGGACAAGACCAACGAGCTTTAGGAGCCTTGATTGTGCCCAACCTAGAAACTCTAGCTCAGTGGGTTACCCAGCAAAACTTAGACCTGAAGCTACCAGAATTCAACAGCAATTCCACGGCAGCGCCAGAGAGCGACCTCGATCATCCCGCCATCGTCCGCTTATATCGCGACGAATTGAGCCGCGAGGTTAAGAACCGTCCTGGTTATCGGGCTGATGATCGCATTGCCGATTTTCGCTTTATCACCGAAGCTTTTTCCCAAGAAAACGGCACTATGACTCAAACATTTAAGATCAAGCGCCCTCAGGTCAGAGATAAATATCTCGATCTGATTCAATCTATGTATGACTAATCAAAATAACAGCCCAAAATAGCTTTTATGAGCTAAAACTAAAAAGATTAAAAATTCAGGAAAAATCTGCTCACACCAGAAAACAGCCTGTAATCTTTAAGCTGCTAGCAAAATTCAAGATTTATCACGGAGCTAAAAAAATGGATTATTCTAACGCCAGTCTGCTGCTCAAACGCCCAGTAACGGTCAAGGCGATCGTTACGGCTCAATGGAAAGAAGAAGTAACCCAACAGCTCCAAAAACAAGTTGCGCAACTAGACAAACAGATGCAGCAGCTGGAAATGCAGGGCAAAAGAACGATTGAAGAAATCACCAAACAGGCGGGAGCCAACAGCCCACAGCTTCAAAAGCAATCTGAAAGCATTAAAGGGCAGGTCACCCAGAAAAAAGCCGAAATGCTGGAGAAAAAAAATCAATTTTTACAGCAGCTACAGCAGATTCAGCTTCTAGAGCTAGACCAAGAGGTAGTACAGGCACAAATGGAAAGCTTTTTTCGCTTGGAACAGGGAGACAACCTCGTCAAAAAGCTCAATGTCGAAGTTGTGCTGCGAGATGGCGTAGTTGAAGAGATTCGCGGCGAAGTTTAAATTTCTCAGCAAAACTTTAACTACTTAAACAATTGTTAAGGTGAACTCATCAAAAAATATAAACCTTCTTAAATATTGTTGCAGTAGGTAAACGGTACGCTGAAAATTAGAGATAGAAAAAGTCGGTATGTATTGAGGGAGCAAGTTGAACACTAACGCGATCACCCATCGCCCTGCTAAAGTAATCTGTCTGGGGGAAATATTATTTGATTGTCTTGCCGATGAATTAGGTAAGTCTGTATCTGAAGTTACATCATGGACAGCTTATCCGGGGGGGGCTCCAGCCAATGTCGCCTGTGGCTTGCGCAAATTAGGAACCTCGTCTGCATTTGTCGGCGCTGTAGGCAAAGATAAACCAGGTCAAGAGTTAGTAGCGCTTTTGCGATCGACTGGAGTCGATATTTCTGGTGTTCAGTACAGCCCCAGTGCCCCAACCAGAAAAGTTTATGTGACTCGCTCGGCGGATGGAGATCGCACCTTTGCCGGTTTTGGTCAGCAGTCTGCCGATGAGTTTGCCGATGCTTTTTTGCAAAGTGAGTTGTTGCCGATCGAGCTGTTTTTAGAAGCAGAATATTTAGTCATTGGCACCCTCGAATTAGCTTATCCTCAAAGCTGTGCGGCAGTCTTCCGTGCCCTCGAATTAGCCGTAGAACATCACCTCAAAATTGTTTTAGACGTCAATTGGCGCCCGAGGTTTTGGTTGGACGAGTCGGCAGCGCGCCCTTTAATCGAACGACTTTGGGAATATATCGACTTTCTAAAACTGGCGGAGGAAGAAGCCCGATGGTTATTTGAAACCGCCGATGCGGGGTCGATTTTTTATCGTCTTGGTTCAGTCGAGGGGGTGCTCGTTAGCAATGGTGCGGCTCAGGTTAGCTACTGTCTGAGCGAGAATGAAGGTAAGGTCACTCCTTTTCCGGTGCAGGTAGAAGACACTACTGGTGCGGGAGATGCCTTTTTAGCGGGTTTGATTCATCAGTTAATTCAACAGGGTATCCCCAAGCTATCTAACCCGAAGATCGCTCATAATATCGTGCGTTACGCCTGTGCGGTAGGTGGGTTGACTGCCACTAAATCCGGAGCGATCGCGGCTCAACCTACTGCTGCAGCGGTAAAAGCTTTACTAGAAACATCCTCACTATAGACTCCAGCTAGAGCTGAATCCGCATCATTCTTGCCATAAAAAAGAGCCCAAGACCCTTGCTTTGTTGAGTCAGTCTTGGGCTCTTAAATTTTGTTCCCTCCTCACACGCTCGCAATCATAATTAACTACATTTAGTTTGTCAATCTAGCGATAGTAAATTTTCATTCTTACCGATTCCTGCTAGTCGATCACTCTAATCTAATTGACATACTTTATTGCCACATCAG
>JBCBIN010000196.1:0-7014 GCA_038524555.1 Cyanobacteria bacterium J06623_7
TATTTATAATGTATCAACAGAATATAAAGGAATTGTATGGTTGACCGCTAAATAATATAAACTTTCTGTGAACTTTTCTTCGACCCTGAAATAATTTCTGCTCGACTAGAGAAATAGACTGCGTTTTCAAGCTTTTTACTTGCGTTTTTCTTTTAGCAACCCAGCTTTTGATTCGTGCCCAAAATACTTTTACCGACCTTAGAAGATACCCTTAACTTTGGCTATTTATTAGGACAGCAGTTGATTCCCGGCACCACCTTACTTTTATGCGGCAACCTTGGTGTGGGGAAAACTAGTTTAGTTCAGGGCATCGGACGCGGCTTGAACATTGAAGAATTAATTGTCAGCCCTACCTTCACCTTGATTAATGAATACCTAGATGGGCGCATTCCCCTCTATCATCTCGATCTGTATCGACTGGAAGCATCTCAGATACATAGTATTTACCCCGAACTCTACTGGTTAGGAGAAGAGGTCGAACCGGGAATTACAGCGATCGAGTGGTCGGAAAGACTGACTTTTTTGCCCCCCTGCTATCTCAAAATCGAACTCAGCAACCTACCTGTCGGCAGACAAGCCGTTTTAGAACCTCACGGAAAAATTCAAGATCTAAAATTTATCGAAAGTTTTAGCCATTCCGCCCGACAGTGAAGGAATATGTACTTATACTAAAAAAGATGAAGAAACTTATGACATCTCTTCATCTACAGTCAAGGTTAATGATTAATATGTTTTGTTGTTAATTTTTATAACTAAAATAAACACTCAATATGCTAGTCAATACCTAGTTCTTTACCGCGCTTGTATTGCATATAGGCCGCGAAAAACAGCCCACATAGGGTAATAAAAATCAAGCCAAGTACAATTCCGAGAAGTAGAGGTTCGATCAAAGTAATGTCTCCTTAAAAAATTATCTAATTTGACTATATCCTACGCTAATATCGGCAAGCCTGTCATCTTCATATTTTGCTCAACCCCCTGCCGCGCCTAGATTACTGCCGTACGGTGTATCTTAACGCCCAAGCGGTCTTAAAACACAGTAGCGATCAACTCATTCGCCTAGGGTCCAAATCGTGAGCTATTTTATTAATCATAGTAAATAAAAGTAAACATTCATATTTTTTAAATCAGTAGTGGATAACCAGTTAGCCCATCACCCATGGCTAAATCGCCTAACCTTAATTATCGTCGCCGTAATACTGGCGGCTGGTATTGCTATTCTGGGTATCTATTGGCAAAACAATTCCGATCCTTATACTCAAGAAGTTTTAGCTTTGGAAGGAGACCCCCAAAAAGGTTTAGCAATCTTTCAAATCAACTGCGCCGGCTGCCACAACCTTCAGTCTGAAAAAAACGTGGGACCAAGATTAGAAAATATTTCTCATCGTAAATCATCGCGAGAAATCATTATTCAAGTAGTCAGCGGGCAAACTCCACCCATGCCAAAATTCCAGCCCAGCGAGCGGGAAATGGCGGACTTGCTAAGCTACCTCACTAAGCTTTAGCATCATCAAGTAGCTGATGTTAAGCACTGATTAATCTGTTAAGACTGGTAAAAGGTAAAAGGGCAAAGGGTTCATGCATCTTTTTTGTTCACCCTATTTAAACTATTGATTGTTCGTGATTTTGCGTAAGGTCAGTCAAGTGAGTTTAATAACTGGTAGTAGGCAAACAAAAACAGCTAGGGTCAAATTGCCTAGCCGGGATAAAGTTAAACAAAACAAAGGTTGCATCAAGAAATTAAAATCTTTCGACGCTGCCAAGAAATACGGGCTCTACCCGAATGCCTAAAACACTGTTAGGGCGCAACACCATGTATTCTCCCTGAATATTTTTGATCGGGACGTTAACAAAATCAGCAGAATCTGATTTGGTCATCAGCTCGCTACTATACCACTTTTGAAATTCTTGCACGGTGCTAAATCGAATCTCTTCTCGATGACCGCCCGCAATTAACAGATGGACGGCATATTCGTCTGCTTTTCTCGGCATGGAAACTAGTTAATAACTGTAGTTTTATAGTTCCCAGATACCGGTTAATAACTGTTATTTAGTTGGTAATTGAATCGCTTTTGTTTTTGAACGATCGATCGCGATCGGCTTCGATAAATTTCTGTTATGAACCCAAAGTTCTCAAGTTCTATAATATTTTTAGCGTTAGATAGAACCTGATGAGCGACAAAAATAATAATGGGTTTTTTAGTCTGATTGAAGAAAACTGGAAAAAACTCTTATTCATAGGGGGAATCACCGCAGGTGTCGTCCAAGTTATCCCTAAAGTTCAAGAAAATCTTCAGCTATATATTTTTGCTTCTTTGGGAGTTATCGGCGTTATCGGTTTTGGCGCTTGTATTTATTACGCTTGCTTCTGGCAGCCAAAAGTCAAGGATGGGGGCACACCATCCATTAGCGGGTTCAAGTAATCCTGCTAGGAGACCTCAGAAAAGAAAGGAAAAGCAGCTTAAAATTGTGAGCTGGTTAGCTCGTTCGGGCTTATTGCTAATTCCTCTGGTGTTTGGAGGAGGGTTTTGGCTATATCAATATCAAGCACAGCTACCACCAACAAATTTTAAGATTCTAGTAGCCGATTTTAAAAGTTCCGATTCGTCAAATTATGACGTGACGCAGCAGATATTCAGTAACTTGCAAACGGAGATGAGGGAATATGGCGATGATGTCAGAGTTGAAAAACTAGAAAAACCATTAGAAAGTATACAGTCAGCAAAGGAAGCCGGTAAAAAACAAAAAGCGGCGATCGTTATTTGGGGAAACTACCGCGTTATGGAAGAAATTGTCCCCATCCGCGTTAATTTTGAGATTTTGCACGAATCTACCGATTATTTTAGATTAGATAAATCAGTGCAAGGCAGAACTCAAGCCGCGCAAATTTCCGAGTTAGAAAACTTTGAATTACAGACTAATCTTTCCCAAGAAATGACCTACTTGAGTCTCTTTACTCTAGGGATGTATCGTTACCTAGATGATGATTGGCAACAAGCAATTCAATACTTCGATAGAACATTAGCTGTATCTCAGCAGACAGACAAGCCAATTGCCTCATTAGGAACAGACGTAGTTAACTTTTATCTGGGAGGTTCTGCTTACTATCTTGAACTTTATAATGACTCTTTAAACTTCCTCAATCGAGCAATCGAGATTAATCCCGATTATGATGTAGCTTGGAGTAACCGTGGTGCTGCTTTAGCTAATTTAGGGAAATACCAACAGGCGATCGCTTCCTTTGACAAGGCAATCGAGATTAATCCTGATTTAGATGTAGCTTGGAATAACCGTGGTGTTGCTTCAGCTAATTTAGGCAAATATCAACAGGTGATCGCTTCCTTTGACAAGGCAATCGAGATTAATCCTGATTTAGATGTAGCTTGGTATAACCCTGGTGCTGCTTTAGCTAATTTAGGCAGGCACGAACAGGCGGTCGCTTCCTATGACAAGGCAATCGAGATTAATCCTAATTTAGATGCGGCTTGGAGTAACCGTGGTGCTGCTTTAGTCAATTCAGACAAGCACGAGCAGGCGATCTCTTCATATGATAAGGCAATAAAGATTAATCCCGATTATGATGTAGCTTGGTATAACCGTGGTGCTGCTTTAGCTAATTTAGGCAGGCATGAACAGGCGGTCGCTTCCTATGACAAGGCAATCGAGATTAATCCCGATTATGATGTGGCTTGGTATAACCGTGGTGCTGCTTTAGTCAATTTAGGCAAATACCAACAGGCGATCTCTTCCTACGATCAGGCAATAAAGATTAATCCCGATTATGATGTAGCTTGGAATAACCGTGGTAATGCTTTAACTAATTTGGGCAAGCACGAACAGGCGATCTCTTCCTACGATCAGGCAATAAAGATTAATCCCGATCTAGATGCGGCTTGGAATAATCGGGGCGCTGCTTTAGTCAATTTAGGCAAGTACGAACAGGCGATCTCTTCCTACGATCAGGCAATCGAGATTAATCCCGATCTAGATGCGGCTTGGTATAACCGGGGTAATGCTCTAGCTAATTTGGGCAAATACCAACAGGCGATCTCATCCTTCGATAAAGTCCTGAAAATTAATCCCAACAATACTTCTGCTAAGGAAAATCGTAGTTTAGCTTTAAAAAAATTAGGCAAAACTGCGAATTAATTTTGTACAAGGCAAATAAAAAGGGTCGGACATTTGCCCAACCCCGAAAGTAAGTTCAATTTATCCTTTTGTTCTAGCTAAGAGACTCTAGATAATCTCTAATTAGGTTACGACGACGGGGCTGACGTAGTTTTTGCAGTGCTTTTGCCTCAATCTGTCTGACACGTTCGCGAGATAGCTCTAAGCAACGACCGATTTCTGCTAGGGAGAAAGGTTTTTCACCGCCAAAACCAAAGCGCATTTGAATAACTTCCCTTTCGCGACTGGTTAGCTCGGAAAGTAAATAGTGGAGGTCTTTTTGTAAGGATTCTCGCATCAAAGTTTCCTCGGGAGAAGCACTTTCGGTTTCGAGTAAATCACCCAGCTCGGTATCTTTTTCTTTACCGACTTTGATTTCCAAAGATACGGAACGAGGAACCCGTAATAAGACCTCGCGAATTTGCGCCGCCGTCATGTCTAACTCTTTAGCGATGTCCTCAATTTTGGGAGTGCGTCCTTTTTCTTGAGAAATTTTGCGCTGGGCTTTTTTAATTTTGTTGAGTTTTTCGGTGATATGAACCGGGAGGCGAATTGTCCGACTTTGGGTAGCGATCGCTCTTGTAATACCTTGGCGAATCCACCAGTAGGCATAAGTACTAAAACGATAACCCTTAGTAGGGTCGAACTTTTCTACGGCTCTTTCTAAACCCAAGGTTCCTTCTTGAATAAGATCCAGTAGCTCTAAACCGCGATTTTGGTATTTCTTAGCGACGGAAACTACCAGGCGTAGATTCGCCTTAATCATATGTTCCTTGGCGCGAATACCGCTTTTTTGAATCTTGTCTAATTCTTTAACTTCACAGCCGATAACTTCCGCCCAAGCTTGTTTGCCCACGGCGAGCTTCTCTTTTAATATTGGAATTTCCATCCCTACTGCCATTGACCATCTTTTCATGGAAGGACGGTGACTGAGCTGAGTTACCAGGCGATCGTGTACATCAACTAGCTGGGAAAACTCTTTGAGTACGCTGTTACCAGCTTCTGCCGCTTTGGTTCTCTCTTCCAAAATACTGATGTGACGCTGTACTTTCTGTGCCTCTGAAACCTCTTCATCTCTTTCTAGTAAAGGAACTCTGCCAATCTCTTGTAAATAGAGCCTAACTAGGTCTGTGGTAGTGCGACTGCCTCTGCGGGCAATAGTATCGGGATCTGCACTATCTAGATCTAGCTCCACTAGTTCCTCAGGCAACTTATCAGAAGCATCTTTATCCAAGTTGATTTCTGCGTCCATTTTGGGTTCTTGCTCGGGAGAAGAATTGTTACCTTCGGTTTCGGTGAATGAAGAATTAGCAAGCATAGGGATCATAATATTGACGACTCAAATGAAGGTTGTGGGCGTTACTTCCTCCTCTTTTAGACTGCCCATTTCATCATGAAAAGGAACATAAACTGAATTGTTTTTGGCTGTTTTTCAGTTTTTTCGCAGTCAGATCAGCAAAAATACGGTTAGACTGACGTTGTATTTGCTACGAAAAGGAGGAGAAAGCGTTCAAATATTGCTTTATGGTGTGAGGAAGTACCCACATTAATAAAAGTTCCCGTAGTTTCAACATCTTCATATTTAGTTACAATTCAATCTATTTAATCGATTAATAAAAATAGTTAAATAAACTTCTCAGACCTCGACTAAGCTAGGTTATAGCAAATGCAATTTTGAGTTGCCCAAAAAAGCTTACAAAAAAACCGCCAAATTTTTGACGGCTTCAACTGCGATGACGGGCTAATGAATGTAAGTAATTACACTGGCGCTTACGGAGATTTATTTGGTTTAGAGCGAGGATAAAGCTGCATCAAAGCCCTAACTTGTTCGGCATGATAGGAGCTGCGAGTTAGAGGGCTAGAAACTACCTGTAAAAAACCAATCGATTCGCCAAATTCTTGCCAGGCTTTAAACTGCCCGGGAGTAATAAAATCTTTAACCCCCAAATGTTTCTGAGAGGGTTGAAGGTATTGTCCGATGGTCAAAATATCGCAGTCTACGTCTCTTAAACCCTGAATTACCTCCCTCACTTCTGCATCGGTTTCGCTCAAGCCCACCATAATGCCTGATTTGGTATACACCCAGGGAGCAATTTCTCTTGCCTGACGTAAAAGTTCGAGTGATCGCTGATAATCCCCTTGAGGTCGGACTCGTTTATAGAGACGGGGAATAGTTTCGGTATTGTGATTTAATACGTCAGGCTGAGCCGCCAAAATAATTTTTAAGGCATCCCAGTTACCACATAAATCGGGAATTAAAAGCTCAATCGTCGTGTGAGGCGATATTTTTCTCACCTCTTCGATACAGCGGACAAACTGCGATGCGCCCTCATCGGCTAAATCGTCGCGATTGACGGAGGTAATAACTACATGATTGAGCTGGAGGCGGCGTACTGCTTCCGCGAGCTGTAGGGGCTCATTCGGATCGAGAGCCTGGGGTTTTTTCTCAAAATCAATATCACAGTAGGGGCAAGCGCGGGTACAGGCAGGACCCATAATTAAAAATGTGGCAGTGCCAACGTTAAAACATTCGCCAATATTGGGGCAAGATGCTTCCTCACACACTGTATTGAGCGACAGATCGCGCAATATTTCGGTGACGCTACCAATTCTTTCGAATTGCGGTGCCTTAACTCTCAGCCAGTCTGGTTTTGCTATCACTGCCGATCGCTCCAGTTCGATAAATACTTGTAAGTCATTATTTTATCTTGTTAGTTAGCCGATATTTGAATTTAAACTAGATGCAGCAGATTTAGATCTAGTTCTAGCTGGGAGCATCCCACTTTTTAATTAAGCATAAATGCTCGGGTTAATTTCTTTGTTCAAATAAGCACAGCGGAGCCTCAA
>JBCBIN010000197.1:0-7005 GCA_038524555.1 Cyanobacteria bacterium J06623_7
TTTTGCCTGAGCTGCTCAGGCAAAAGAGACTGAATTGCTGCTGGTTGATACCGCAGGCAGATTGCAAAATAAACAAAATTTGATGACAGAATTATCAAAAATCCGTCGAATTATTGATAAAAAAGCACCTGAAGCTAAAGTAGAATCTTTGTTAGTATTAGATGCAACTTTAGGGCAAAATGGTTTACGCCAAGCTCAAGTTTTTTCTGAGGCAGCAAATCTCAGTGGTGTGGTTTTAACTAAGTTAGATGGTAGTGCCAGAGGTGGTGTGGCGTTGGCAGTAACTCAACAATTGAATTTGCCAATTCGCTTTATCGGTGCCGGAGAAGGGATCGAAGATTTACGGCCTTTTTCTAGCTACGAATTTGTGGAAGCACTACTGAATGGTTAAACAGATTACGTAAGTTTGAACTAGTTTATCGACTGTAGATTGAGTATTTTTACTCGATCTCATTGGCGTATTAGCTATTTAAGGTTATTATTAATCAACCTATTATGCCGATTGATAAAATACGTCAGTCATCTGGCAATAATTCAGGGAAGATAGAAAGCCGCTAGCTGATTTAGATCGGTTAGTTTTGCTAGATTATCATTACCTGTTTTGGTCTTACTGTATTCACAATTTATTTTTGACTGATGAACTAAAATAATGTCTAAATTTGTAGAGGCAATGACTGTCGTACCTTCTCATAGCCATCCCTCTCAAGAAAACAATAGCGTTGGTAAATCTAGCGAACAAAATGCCAACCCTGTTGTAGCACTAAAAGAATTAGTTGCTAATCTCCAAAGGGAACAAAATAAAATTCAGGATCTTCTTAGCTCTTTGGGATTTGCGCTGCGTAGTTTTAGTAACTTAAATCAGTTTCTCGAACTGACTCCCCTCATGGCAGCGAGGGTAACTGACTCTATTGGTGGTGCACTAGTGTTGTATCGCGGCAATAAAGTTCATCTGGAGCAAATCCACTGCCAAGACAGTAAGGTTGGTTTGGAAGTCAATGATGTTTTTGAACGAGTCAACCATCAAATTAATCAGTCCCAAGCTCACTATCAACCGGCAGTTAATACCCCGGCTCAACTATCGGCACTCGTCGATGACAAATTACGTCGAGAATTAGAACCCAAAGTTATATTTTTTGGGACGCCAATTCTGGTCAAAAATGTCGAGCAGGGTCGTCTCTATGTCTTCAGTACGGAAACAGAGTATACCTGGACCCCCACTAGAAGAAAACTAACTCAGCTAGTTGCCGACCAGACTGCTGTAGCGATCGCCAATCACGAGCTAACGGTGGAATTACGCTCGAAAGAAAGACAAGATCGAGAACTAGAAATTGCCTCGGAAATTCAGCTAAGGCTGTTGCCCAGTAAATGTCCCCAAATTAAGGGACTGAGCATCGCTGCTAAATGTGAAACTGCTAGTCGTGTCGGGGGAGATTACTACGATTTTATTGCCACAAATTACGATCGCCTCAATAGTAGCCAGCCAGAAATTAGCTCTAACGTTCCCTGGAGCATTGTGATTGGAGATGTAATGGGTAAGGGAGTTCCTGCGGGTTTGATTATGACTATGACCAGGGGCATGCTGCGAGCCGAGGTGCTCAACCGTCATTCTCCTGCGCAGATTATGCGTCATCTTAATCGCGTTATGTATGCTGATTTAGAAAACTCCCACCGCTTTGTGAGTATGTTCTATTCTGAATATGACCCCACCAAGCAAACTCTCTCTTTTACCAATGCGGCTCATAATCCCCCTTTATTGTGGCGTAAGGCAACTAATACCTTAGAAAGGCTCGATAGCTGGGGTATGCTGATAGGTTTAGATATGGAATCAGAATACGAAGATGCTACGGTACAGCTAGCTCCCGGGGACACAATTATCTACTATACAGATGGTTTTACCGATGCGGCGAACGAAAATGGCGATCGCTTCGATGAAGACAACCTCTGCCTCTGTTTTAAATGGGCTTGTCAACATCTCGACACTCCAGAGGAAATTCTCGACCATGTTTTTGGTCAGGTAAAACAGTTTAGTGGCGCGAATAAAAGTCATGGTGACGATATGACTTCAATTGTCATGCAAATTCAAGAATTAACGACACAGGCGAACGAATAATAAGGCATTTTTCTGTTCATTTAGTGTAGTGAGATAAGAACTGCTGCTTTAGATTTGCTGGCGGTTTTCCTAATTTGAGATTAGATTAGGTGCAAATTAAACTAGCTAGACTTTAAATCTGATGGAAATTATCTTCAATGACCAGTTGATTCAAACTATTTTTGAAATTCATCATAATCACTTACTGCCTGTTTCTAGCCTCCTCGCCCAGAGTATCGAAGACCCAGATATTTTGGGGCAAATTCAAGATGCTTGGGAAAACTTTATCTATACTGGACAAGTCTGGGCGCTATTAATCGGTATGTTTTTTGGCTATATCTTCAAGGGTTTTACCGGTTAGTTTTTGCCCAGCATATTAGTTAAATACTATAGGTCTGCGCTATTGTTCCCAAAAAATGACTTAGATACTTGCGTCATAATTATTCTCATAAATCTTTAGAAATCTTTAGAAGTTCATCAGGGATAAAATTGGTTCGCCCTGATGAACTTCCTTCGGTCGCGCGTAGGTGCTGCGCTAAAAACTAGCAAACTCAAACGAAACTAATCCACATCAGGCGTATAGATAGTAAATCAATCCATACTGATTCTAGAGAGTGTACCGTTGAAACTCTCAGCAGTTAGTTCTTGAGAATTAACACCCAGCAATACGGCAATTCGCTCGCCCTGGTAATGAATAAAACTATTTACGCGACCAGTTATCTCCAAAGAACCATAGCTGATGCTGCTATTTAGGCTAATTTTATCGATACCGACTTCAAAATCTTCGATCCAATCGACCGCTTCATCATCCAAAGCGAAAACATCTCTCCCAAAACCGCCATTGAGGACGCTAATTTGCGAACCGCCATCAAGAATATCATCTCCCGCACCACCTGACAGGCGATCGAAGCCATGACCTCCCATAAGAATATCGTCTCCATCGTCTCCGAAGATTAAATCGTTACCCCTGTTGCCATTGAGTGTATCGTCCCCGCCATGACCTTGAATAATATCTGCTCGGTCGCTACCGTCGAATAGTTCGTCGATCGAACTACCAATAAGATAATTTTCAGCGTTCGCTAAACTAAAGTTATCCGCAAGCAGTTCTTGTGAATTGACACCTAATAACACGGCAATTCGCTCGCCCTGGTGGCTAATAAAGGTATTGACCGTACCAGTTATCTCTAGCGAATCATAGGGAGTGTATCTACCAAAGTTAAGTTGGTCTAGACCAAGTTCAAAATCTTTTACCCAGTCGATGTAATAATTGTTGACCACAAAAATATCTCGACCAGTACCGCCAGTCAGAACGCTAATCTGAGAATTGCCGTCGAGTATGTCATTACCCGTTCCACCCGACAGGCGATCGAAGCCTTGTCCCCCCTTAAGGGTATCATCGCCACCTTGTCCGAACATTAAGTCAGCACCATTGTTACCACGTAAAAAATCATTTCCTTCATTTCCTTCAATAAAGTCAGACTCCTGACTACCAGTGAGAATATCATCTGTTGTACCGCCGATAATGCTATTGGTCGTGCCGCCATTGAAATAAAATTGCGATCGCTCGAATACCTCATGACCTACCTGCCGACCTATAGTACGACCGTTTAAATCGCCATCGGTAAAGTGAATCCCGCCATAAAGACGCGAAAGACCCCCTTCATCCGCTGCTTCCGAGAAAGTAGACCAGCCTAAAGTAGTAGTTTCACTGGGAGTAATGCCTGGTTCAAAGCGAGACTCTCCTGGTGCAAAGCTTACGTCAGCGCCAAACTCATCGCTGCCAGTGTATAGTCGTAAAACTTCAGCCCCAGCGGCACTAAAAGCACTATGACCCGAAGTATATTCAGCAAAGGGTGGTGAAGGATCCCCTCCCGGAGTCTGATAGGTCAGAAAATCTGTGGCTAGAATTGTTGTCGTTCCCTCTTCCGGCTGCCAGGCATCGATCGCATAACCACCTAATTCAGCATCAAATTCGCCAATCAGACCAAGCTCTCCCAAGGTACGAATGGTTCTAACGGGGCGAGCATAATCATAGAAAGTTTTCGCTTCCCAGGTGGCAATTCCCGCATCAAATTCCGCATTGCCCAGGGCAAAAAACAGCTCGACATCTTCGTCTAAAGTATGTTCATCTCTGGCGGAGACAAATTGCCCAAAAGTCATCCACGTCCCAGGGGGAAAAGAAGTCCCGCCGCCGTCTTCCCAAAATTCGGCAATTAGCTTTTGTTCGTCCGTTAGGTTGGCGCTATATTCGATGACTTCTTCGGTCTGGCTGATGAATTCGGGATTGATTACAGTCCCAATTAAGCTGCGATCGATCGCCAAGCTAGAGCCATCATCGAGATGAACTGTTTGCGTCTCTAAATCGACCGTGCCATCTACGAGTAAGAAAGGTTCGGGCGCTACGGGACGAAACTGCTCGCCAGTTTGCAAACCAAACGGGACAACATTGCCCCAGTGAGGAGTCAAAAACTGCTGACTCCGACCATCAACATCGCTAATTGGCACATTTTCTGGTGTCCAAAATTCTAAATCGACTATGCGATCAGGACTATTGACGGGCTCATAATCAACAATGTTCGAATAACTCTCGCTGTTGCCGTTTAGCTCGTCTCCCAGTTGGTTAGCACCGTCGTCATGACGAAAATCAAGTAAAGCAGCGGCACTTAAATTACCAACTCCCGCAGGGGTCGTACGATCGGTCGTATTGTTGCTAGGATCGTAACCAAGACCTAGCATTAAGCGATCAAAGATATCTACCTGACTGGGAAATAAATCTTTTGCAACTCGATAGGCGGCGTAGCTTACCGCTTCTTGCTTGTTAGCGATCGTTATCTCACTGTCGGGGCGCTGTAAGCGATCTCCTAGCTGAGTAGAGGTAGCCTGTTGATCGTATGCCGCCCAAGCATCAAAAATAGCGGTGTGTACCATGCCATAAGCCCTTGAGGCAATTGTGGGGCCAGGAGCAGTATCGATAACTGCCTGTTGAATTGCCCGATCCCAAAGTACCGAAATCGTCGGCGAGGAATCTTCTACCGAAACTAATTGAGTATCGGGGTTAACAATAAGATTTTCCATAAAAATAAAATGTGCTCTTAATTTCTGTACTTCTCGGTTGTATTTTGAGAGGCGAAAAGCCGCCAATAGTCTACGTTTGAATTATTGTGAATGACAAAAAGTATCGAGCATTACCAACAGCTGGCGTTTAAACATAATTTTTGACTAAACGACACAACCTAGCAGTCTTTGTCTCGGTCTGTCCAGTCTTGAGGTCTGTAAATCGTCGCTAAAATTTTGCCGTCGAGCAGGTAAAAAATAGGTAATGACTTAAAATAATTTAGTCGTGTAATTATTGACTATCTAACTGTGAGCAAGCAAAAAACCTGGAGCGATCGCTTTGAATCTGCCTTAAATCCAGCGATCGCTATTTTTAATGCCAGTATTGGTTTCGATATCGAGCTGATTGAGTACGATTTGACTGGTTCGATCGCCCACGCGAAAATGCTTGCCAAAACTAAGATTATTACCGACGCAGAAGCCCAACAGTTAGAATCTGGTCTGGAGCAAATTCGGACGGAATATCAGCAGGGTAATTTTAACCCCGGCGTTGAAGCGGAGGATGTACACTTTGCCGTGGAAAGAAGACTGATTGAAATTGTAGGGGACGTGGGTAAGAAGCTCCATACAGCGAGATCGCGTAACGACCAGGTAGGAACGGATATTCGTCTCTATCTCCGAGCAGAAATTAGAGCAATACAGCAGCATTTACGGGAGTTTCAGGCGGCACTACTCAACCATAGTCAACAGCATGTAGAAACTCTGATTCCTGGCTATACTCACCTGCAAAGAGCCCAGCCGATTAGTCTGGCACACCATCTTTTGGCTTACTTCCAGATGACGCAACGGGATTGGGAAAGACTGGAAGATGTCTATCGACGCACAAATATTTCTCCCTTGGGATGTGGAGCACTAGCGGGAACAACTTTTCCCATCGATCGCCAATATACCGCCGAACTATTGGGCTTTGAACGAGTTTACGAAAATAGTCTTGATGGAGTCAGCGATCGTGATTTTGCGATTGAATTTCTTTGTGCTGCTAGCTTGATTATGGTGCATCTCAGCCGCCTAAGTGAAGAGATGATTCTCTGGGCATCCCAGGAGTTTAGCTTTATTACTCTCAAAGATACCTGTGCCACAGGTTCGAGTATTATGCCCCAGAAGAAGAACCCCGATATTCCCGAACTGGTGCGGGGGAAAACAGGTCGAGTATTCGGTCACCTCCAGGGTTTATTAGTCATAATGAAAGGACTACCTCTGGCCTATAACAAAGACCTCCAAGAAGATAAAGAAGGGGTTTTCGATGGAGTTCAAACCGTCAAAGCCTGCCTCGAAGCAATGACTATTTTGTTAAATGAAGGAATTGAATTTAAAACGCCTAGACTAGCCGCCGCCGTCGCCGAAGACTTCTCTAACGCTACCGACGTAGCCGATTATTTAGCATCTAAAGACGTTCCCTTCCGCGAGGCTTATAATTTGGTTGGCAAGGTGGTAAAAACCAGCATTGCTGCGGGAAAACTACTCAAAGACCTGACTTTAGCCGAATGGCAAGAGTTACACCCAGCTTTTGAAGCCGATATTTATGAAGCGATCGCCCCCAAACAGGTTGTTTCTGCCCGCAATAGTTATGGTGGTACTGGCTTGGAGCAAGTACGTCAGGCGATCAACCGGGCAAAATCTTTATTAGAATAGGCGGCTAGCTGTTACTATCTTAACTTAACATCACATACACATACTTTGTTTTATGCGTCAATCTTGGCGGTTTATTTCTACCGTACTCGGCATTATCTTCCGTCACCCCGTAACCGGTACGACAATTATTCCCGTATTGCCCGATGGTCGAATTGTCATGATTCAGCGCA